>NZ_JAMZMM010000003.1 GCF_024178385.1 Limnofasciculus baicalensis BBK-W-15
TGCGTCGTTTCAGCTATTGTGGTCTAATAATCCAAAGGAGGGCTAATGACCTTTTGGAGATTTTACACCCTATGGTGAGCTACTTCAGCATTTTCACTTCAGTCGCGACAACGGTTAGGAAATCCGAAAACGCTAGAATCAATTCACAGCAAGCATTTCAATGGGTGAATGAGTAAATGCCTGAATGGGTGACTTTTGACTTTTGTTATATCCTCTCTATACAGCCCCTCATCGATTATATTCAAAAAATTAGCACCCCTTTGTAGGTCAGACCCAATAATTTGAGGAAGCTAGCAAGTTACTAAAGTGGCACAAACCTGACTCCTTTACTGTAGTGAAGGGTTACCGTTTATCAGTATATTCTGGTTGGAAACGGAGGATTGAAAATGCTTGAATATTCCGCTCGTAAAAATGTCGGATTGGCTGTGGGATCGATTGTAGCTGCGGCTAGCATCGGTGCGGCAATGACTGTGTATATTTCGCCGGGAATTTTAGGACGGATATCGTTTTCATTATGCCAAATTTGGATGATAGGGCTACCTCTGATGTGGTTTTTTTGGATTGATGGAGGCAAGATTAATCTACCACTGCCGAAGCGAAAAGAATTATTAGTAGGCACTCTATTGGGATTGTTAATGTTTGGCATTATTATCGCTATTTATTGGTTTTTTGGTCAAGACTGGATCGATCCTATAGATGTGCGAAATAGAGCGAAACAAGTTGGTATTAGTAGCCAAACTATTTACTTAGTAGGTTCTATTTATTTTACGGTTGTTAACTCTTTGCTTGAAGAGTATATATGGCGTTGTTTTGTTTATAGCAAGTGTGAAATCCTGATACCGGGAAAGGGGGCTATATTTGTGGCAGGATTGTTTTTCACACTTCATCACATCATTGGTTTGGCAGCTTACACTAACGACTGGCGCGTTGTCATGGTAGCCTCATTAGGCGTATTTATTGCTGGATCTCTGTGGTCGTTGTGTTATTTGCATTACCGTTCAATATGGTCTAATTATATCAGTCATGCTCTGGCGGATTTTGCGATCGCAATTGTCGGTTGGCAATTGCTATTTGGATAAGGAGGTAGGTAAAATTAAACCTAAAACGGCTCTCCGGGAGTTATGGTGATAAGTCAAAGTTATTGAAATCACCAAAGGCATACTAGATCGGGTTTCCCCCTGCTAGAAAGCCCCCCTGCCCCCCTGCCAAAAAAAGGGTTTTCCACCACAAGTACGGGAGATCCCCTAAAACTTGCAGGTGTAGAGACTAGCAGGTGCAACGTCTCTACATCAGTATCGTTAAAAATGATATTTTTCCACCTATTTTAATCCCATTAATCGTTACTATGTCACAAAAGAATGAAACTGTAACTCTAATATTAGCCCTAGGGATCGCCGCTGGTATATTAGCCATTGGCTTTTGGTGGTTTACCCGTAAATCTGACGTGAATCTAGATGCTAAAAGCGATAATAATAATCCTGCCACTAATGTGACTGAGAATAACTTTCCACCTCCGACAAATGTCCCTAGTGGCACAGTTGTCAATATTGAAGGTTCTACCAGCATGGTGCAAATTAATCAAGCACTTAAAATAGCTTTTGAACGTAAATTTCCCGGAACAACCGTTAATACTCAATCTGGCGGAACCGAAAAAGGAATTCAGTCACTAATTGCTGGTACTGTAGATATTGCTGCTATTTCTCGTCCTCTGAATGCTCAGGAACAATCCCAAGGTTTAGTTGCTGTACCCGTAACCAAAGACGCAATCGCAATCGTAGTCGGCGATCAAAATTCATTAGGTAGCAAAGGATTGACGCAAACTCAAATAGTGGTAATTTTTCAAGGAAAAATTACAGATTGGGCACAAGTAGGAGGAAAACCGGGAACTATTCAGGTAATTAATCGACCTGTATTTAGCGGCACTCATCAAGCCTTTCAATCAAAAGTATTAGGAGGACAGAATTTTGGCACTACTCCTAATATTATAACTTGGCCTAAAGATGAGACTACTGCTGTACTGCAACAATTGAAAACAGATGGAATTAGTTATGCAACTTTTGCTCAAGTGGCAAATCAACAAACAGTGCGAATAGTAGCTGTGGATGGATTGACTCCCCAATCTGCTAATTATCCCTATCAAAGAGAACTTTCTTATGTCTACAAACAGCCTGCTACTCCGCAGGTACAAGCATTTCTAGGCTATGTTAGTTCACCAGAAGGGCAGAGTGCGATCGCCGAGGGGGTAAAATAAAGGAGAATAAAGCAGTTGCAGAATTTATCCTGCCTAATTCCCGAAATTCATAGAGCATTTGAAATTGCTAACCAAGCTAATTTAACCCGTGAAGAAATGGAAGACCTAGATCCGCGAGAAATGTTTATATAGGGATAAGTAAGAAACCTACGCAAAGCTTAACCCATCCTACATATAAATATTTTGCGTAAGTCCTGACATATTCACTTTCCTAAAAACGATCCCCTCCAATATGTACCTGCCACTCCACAACCCTAGCAGAATCGGCTAGCATACCATCTCGCGCACGAGGGCTACTCTTGACAATAGCTTGAGCCTCTTCAAGATTCTCCGCCTGAATTACCCAAAGCCCAGTGCCATCATGAGGAAAAAATGGACCGCAGCAGAGTAGTATTCCTTTCTCCTCTTGTTCCCGAAACCAAGCTAGTTGATTTTCATCATGTTGTGGGTGAGTCTTTTTATATTCGTAATATTCTGGAACAGTTGCTACGACAACGGCAAAAAGTTTAGACATAATCCTCTTTTAGTAATTTCAGATTACTTTCAAATTGCAATGGATATCTGGAAATCATAAACTGCTAAACTACTCCCTAACAAACCCCAAATCCGTTCCTTTCCCCGCGTGAACTAAAGCTAATTTCTCATAACGTAGCGCATGTTCAATTAAATCAGCCGCTTCCGCCTCCGAAAGTTCCCGCACGCGCCGCGCCGGAACCCCAACCACCAGAGATAAGGGGGGGACATCTTTCGTCACCAACGCACCAGCACCCACGATACTGCCATATCCCACACGCACCCCATCCAAGACAATCGCACCAATCCCAATCAAGCAACCGCGCTCGATATGGGCTGAATGAATCACAGCTCTATGTCCAAGGGTGACATGATCTTCTAAAATAGTAGGCTTACCCGGATCTCCGTGTAAAATAACACCATCTTGAATATTCGTGCGATCGCCAATTTCGATCCGCTCGACATCGCCCCTGACAACCGCACCATACCAGATGCTGACACCAGAGCCGATGGATACATCACCGATAACCACTGCATTTGAGGCGACAAAAGCAGCTTTAGAGAGATCGGGAGGAGACCAATAGGAAGTGGAGAAAGACAATTGCGGATTAAAATTATTCACAGATATGATTAATTTAGTTGTGGAATGCCCCTTAGATATAATAAATCCACAGGCACTAGCACATATAGCAAAGATGCCGAGAGCGCTTAATGATTAATACTAGCTTGCAGTATCCCATATTTGGGTCAGAAATTAATTGTCCCCATTGCCGCCAGACAATCGCGGCGTTAACTTTGACGGATACTTATCTGTGCCCCCGTCATGGTGCATTTGAAGCAGATCCGAATACAGGGGAACTCGTTCACCTCCAATCGGGACGACACTGGCGTTTGTGGCAGGATCAGTGGTATCGTCAACACACCCATCCAGACGGAATTCGCTTTGAAATTCACGAGGCATTGGATCGTCTCTATACCCAAGGATACAGAGCCACAAGGGTAATTATCGCCAGTCGGTATCGGGAATTAGTCAGCACCTACTTAGAACGTAGCACCCCTTGGCGCGGTCAATCCGATCCCACCAAACCCAGATTATACGGCTTACCCGTAGAATTTAGCCCAGATCCCGCAGAAGATCCTTGTTGGGAAGTAATCAATTTTGATTTGGAAAAAGAACCAGGTATCCCTGTCCGCTATCCTTATTTTAGATTATTTGAATAGAGTGGTTATTTGTTATTTGTTAAGAAAAATCCAAGAACAAACAACAAACAACAAACAACAAACAACAAATTCCTATGCACCACGCTTCGATTCGGACTGCCAATATTCACCGTGCGATCGCGTTTTACGAACTATTAGGTTTTACTGTATCTGAACGTTTCACCGCCGGGATTACTCTCGCTTGCTGGATGGAGGGATTGGCAGGAAGAATCGAACTTATCCAAATTCCCGAACCCAAGCCTGGACCAGATCCTTTTGGTGATGAACATTACGTTGGCTACTACCATCTATCCTTCGATCTAACTGATAGTGTAAGCGATATACCAACGTGGTTGACTAATTTAGAAGGGCAATTTGCTGAAGCATCCCACAATAACCCAGATCAATTCCAACCTCTTAAAATTTTATTACCACCAACTCAACAGATGATTGGTTCCCTAGTTTACGAAGTTGCTTTTATTGCCGATACTGATGGTTTACCGTTGGAATTTATACGGGTGATGACATCTATGGGTTAAACAACCTGAGTGGATTGGCACTATTGGGAATAACCTTTTAATAAACCACTAAGACACTAAGACACAAAGGAGGAGATAGATTTCGTTAGACTAGGATAGCGATCGGAGTTAATTTTTTAGTTCATGCCAAAAAATCTATGGGTTTTAAGTTAATCTTGCGTAGTCGTGGTTTTCTGCTATTCCTGTTCGGAATCTGTCTGAGTACCGTACTCTTTGCCACGAAAGCTACTTCCATTCCACCAACTCTCCCTCAATCGAAACCAGCAGTCACCTCTGCTTATAGCGTTAATGACAATAGCAATTCGCCACAAACGGCTGTAAAACTAGTGTCAGCAAACAAATCTACCGACACCCCACTAAAATTAACCCAAGGTGTCCGTAAGACAGTATTGGATAATGGTCTTACTGTCCTTACTAAAGAAGTCCATACTGCGCCTGTTGTTACTGTACAGGTGTGGTATAAAATTGGTTCTCGTAATGAATCCCCAGGTGTGAATGGGATTGCCCACCAATTGGAACACATGCTATTTAAAGGTACAAAAGATCGTCCGATTCAATTCGGTCGTCTTTTTAGCGCTTTGGGCAGTGATTTCAACGCTTTCACCAGTTACGATCATACTGTTTATTTCGGTACTGTAAAACGTGAAAAGTTGACACCGTT
Organism: Limnofasciculus baicalensis BBK-W-15; assembly: GCF_024178385.1. Taxonomy (GTDB): domain Bacteria; phylum Cyanobacteriota; class Cyanobacteriia; order Cyanobacteriales; family Coleofasciculaceae; genus Limnofasciculus; species Limnofasciculus baicalensis. The sequence continues at coordinate 5,165 of NZ_JAMZMM010000003.1, forward strand.
ACTAACCTTAGAAGCGGATCGAATGGTAAATTCAACCATCGATTCAGAACAATTAGAAACAGAAAAGCGGGTAGTAATTTCTGAGTTACAAGGTTATGAAAATAGCCAACAATATCGACTTAGCCGCGCTGTAATGCGTCAAGCTTTTCCCTATCAATCTTATGGTTTACCTGTAGGTGGAACAAAGGCAGATGTGGAGAAATTTACTGTTGAGCAAGTACGGGAATACTACCATAAATATTATCGCCCCGATAATGCCATATTAATTATTGTCGGCGATTTTCAAACTGAATCTACTCTGGCTAAAGTCAAAGAAACATTTGGCAAAATCCCTAAGAATGGGGAGTCGGGAATGGGGAGTGGGGAGTGGGGAAAAACCAATAACCAACAACCAACAACTAACAACCAACAACCAACAACTAACAACCAACAACCAATTATCTTAAAGGAACAAGGTAGTGCGACTTTCTTGAATGAAGTCTATCCTTTACCTGCAGCTAACCACCCTGATGGACCTGCTGTTGATGTAATGGATTATATATTGACTGGGGGGCGTAATTCTCGACTATACCAAGCCTTAGTGGAATCTGGTATTGCTAGCAACTTTTCAGGTGGTGCAATTAACTTAATTGATGGGGGTTGGTATGAAATATCAGCAACGGCTGCACCTGGCAATCAGTTGACAGAAATTGAGCAGGTTATTATTTCAGAAATCGCTACTTTGAGTGAGAAAGGTGTTACCTCCGAAGAACTCCATCGGGCTAAAGCTCAACTGACTGCTACTGTAATTTTAAATAACCGAGACATTACTAGTCAAGCGATGCAGCTTGGTTCCGATGAATCTGTTACTGGCGATTATCGTTTTACGGATCGCTATTTAGCGGCAGTCCAGAATATTAGTGCCGCAGACGTACAGCGGGTTGCTAAAACTTACCTTGCTAGTACTAATCGAACTGTCGGCTTTTTTGAACCAACGAAGTTGGATAATCAACCAGAAGGAACGATGGTTGGTGGGAGTCAAACTAGCGAAAAGTTTAATGCTGGACCACCTGTAGATCCTGCGGAGGTAGCTAAGTATTTGCCTCCGGATGACTCTCAGACTGGACAAATGAATCAGTCTCTACCAGAGGAGTTTATTTTAGCTAATAATCTGCGGGTGTTGCTGTTACCTGATTCTAGTACACCTACTGTAACTTTAAGTGGTTATATCCGCGCGGGAACTGAGTTTGATTCAGAAGTTTTAGCAGGGTTGGCTAGTCTGACTGCTGATAATTTAATGAATGGAACGAAAACACGAGATGCGCTGGAAGTGGCGAAAGGATTGGAAGATTTAGGTGCAAGTTTAGGCTTTAGTGCCAGCAGGGAAGGTGTCAGTATTGGTGGGTATAGTTTAGCGCCAGATTTGCCAATGCTGATCGAAACATTCTCAGATGTTGTGCAAAATGCGACATTCCCTACGGATCAGTTAGAATTAAGCCGTCAACAAACATTAACTGACCTAACTGTAGCATTAGATGAACCAGCAGTAGTCGCCAGACGGACTTTCCAACAAGCGATTTATCCAGTAAATCATCCTTTCCATGCTTTTCCCACAGAAGAAAGCTTAAAGCGGATTACCCGCGAAGATGTGGTGAAGTTTTATCAGACTAATTACCGTCCTGAAACAACTATACTGACTCTTGTTGGAGATTTCGAGCCAGCCAAAGTGCGATCGCTATTAGAATCTCAATTATCTTCTTGGAAAGGAATTGGTAATCCGTCAATTCCTCAATATCCAGAGATATCTATGGGGAAGACTATGGTACAATTAAACCCAATTCTTCCCGGCAAAACCCAATCTATTACCTTGTTGGGTAATGAAGGAATTAGCCGCAAAGATCCTCGTTTCTATGCGGCATTAGTGCTGAATCAAATCCTCGGTGGCGATACTTTATCCAGTCGATTAGGAGCAGAAATTCGCGATCGCCTTGGTTTGACTTATGGTATTTATAGCTACTTTCAGGCGGGACAACATCGAGGACCATTTGTAATTTCCATGCAAACTGCGCCAGAAGATAGTAAAAATGCGATCGCAAGTACTATCGCTGTGGTGCAGCAGGTACGAGAAAAAGGTGTAACAGCGGCTGAAGTTGCCACAGCTAAACGAGCAATTAGCAGCCAATATCCTGTTGGTATTGCTAATCCAGATGGTTTGGCTCAAACTATTCTGGATAACGAAGTTTATGGATTAGACAAGAGCGAAATTCGCGCATTTGTCAATCAAATTGAAGGAGTTACTTTAGCAGAGGTAAATCAGGTGGCGAAGGAGTTGCTCCATCCAGATAATTTAGTAGTTGTGACTGCGGGTCCTTCTGTGGCGGCTTCTCGGTAGATTAGTTAGTGCGAGCTGTGCTGTGCGAAGCGCAGATCGCACTTATTTCAGGTATGTGAAGTACAGAAAAACGACAAAGAAACCCGGTTTCTGAGGTGTACTTCATCCAACTGAAAACCGCTATAAATGAGCCGATAACCTGCACTTTTACCCTTTTGAATATTACTATTTTTAACTCTTACTTTGAGAATGAAATAGATGATTCCTGTCACTTCAACGGCTCTCATCTTTTTACCCTTAATTGCTTTTAAATTTATCTTAACCCAATATCATCATTCTTTTGCCATTTGAACTTATAGCAGTTGCAATAACCGTAGGGTGGGCAGTCCCCACCAACGTAATAATCAGCTTTTTGCCTTATATTGGGGACTGCCCACCCTAGATAAAACTCTTTTTTTTACATTGGTGCAAGATCTCAGTAGAAGATGATTTGTAGGGAGGAAGCATAAGGGCGATATCCTTAGTGAAAAAATAAATATCGTCATCTCCCAATGCTTCCCCCAGCCCTAAAGATAAGTCTATAGCACTTCTCAAATGCTAAGAATATAACCAGGCTAACAGTCTCTTATTTATGTTATTTCCAGTTGACTTCATGTTTAAAACAATACCATTTAAACCACACCAAACTCAGCTTGTAATGCGTCATCATTATCATCAGCAATAGTAGCGACAATAGTAATAGCACGAGAAATTTCGCCAGGGGATAATTCCGCCACTGTGCGCGATGCTAAAACGATAACTCGCTCCTCTACAATACCAAAACGGGCTTCAAATGTATCAGACCAATTCATTTCCAGAAGCTTTCGCATCAACTGAGGTTCATTATTTGCAGGTAGTTGAAGTACCGCAGACCAAACAGTGAAGGTATCATCATCAGTAGAACCCGTAAGTTCCACAAAAACTTCAACACTACCATACTTAAACTTCCACAGGTAACCTTCCTCATTGCGGCTAACCATGGCGCTATCTTCTTCTGCCAAACTGGAGATTACTGTTTCAATTTTCTCCGCATAGTTTATGGTAACGACATCCTCTATAAAATCAGTGGAGGCTACATCTTCTGTTGACAATTCCTCGGTGGTGATTGTCTCCGGATTCGGCTGTTGGGTAGTCATAGCAGTTGTTCTGACATGATGTTAGGGTTTACTTAAAACAGAGTATCGCCTCTGGGTGTCCTTCTGGGTACTTTTACCATATTAGTTTTATTAATCTTTTTTTGGCGATGGCTTCTCTGCGAGACGCTAGTGCAGCGCCGAGCTAGCCTAGCACTAATTCTAACGCCCGCCTCTGGTATCCCAAACTAAGCTGCGGCGCATCTAAATTGGATATTAAATTTGTGGAAAGGGCTGTGGGGTGTGGGGTGTGGGGATATACAAATTAAATCCACCCGCAGCTTACCATACCTTCCGAAACCTTCCTCTCTATAGCTTTGGCGCTGCTGAATTGGTCAAGGAGCGGCGAATTTATAATTAATTACACTGGGCGTTCCCTCACTTCGTTCTCGTTTGCCAAAATGCTTCAAACATACCATAAGTCTAATCCAATCATCTTCACTGTTAAGCAAATTGGAGTTTCTGTTATCAGAGGATTCATGCTATATTTAGGTACGCTATTAAAAATAAAATTTTATCAAGGATCAAAATTAATGACAACAACAAATTCTACCCGCACAATGAGGAGAGGAAGGATCTTTCCAGAAATACAATGGTCTCCTGAAAAAATTGCTCAATGGAAAGCCGAACTTGAAGCAACTCATAAACGTTGTAAAGTGGTTTTCGATCGCCTTAAGCCTGAGTTGATTGAAACTCACTACAACTGGTATATTGCTGTCGATCCAGAAAGTGGAGATTATGTTATCGACCAGGATATAGAAGTGGCTACACAGATAGCCCATCAGAAGCATCCAAATTCTAAGCTCCACGTTTTCCGGATTAATGATACTGGAGTGTGCGGCACGATATGATTCAAGGTACATTTGGTGATGAGGATGAGTTATTTTTTGAAATTGATTTGCTTGCTGATAATGGTTTTGAACTACTAGTTGATGCCATGCTTGATACAGGTTTTTCAGGTTGGCTAGCCATTGATAAACAAGATTTAGAGGGATTTGATTGGACTTATCTACGTCAGCAAACTATGACAACAGCACGAGGAGATGTCGATTTTGAACTCTATATTGGTAAACTCCGTATAGATGGACAAGAATTCGATATTCCCGTTCATGCGGGTGATGGAGTACCGGAAATTTTAATTGGTCGTAAGTGGTTGAAAAATCGGCAGTTATTAGTAGATATGGAGTCAGGTGTTTTGACTCTGGGAAAAAGTTAAAATTACATGACTAAACAACGCCTCGATACTTTATTAGTAGAACTAGATTTATGTTCATCTCGACAACAAGCACAGCGACTAATTCGTGCTGGCGAAGTCATGGTGAAACAGCAAGTTATTGATAAACCAGGAACGGAAATCGATACAACTGCGGAAATTAAGATTAAAGAAAGATCCCCTTATGTATCTAGAGGCGGCGAAAAGCTAGTCAAAGCCCTAAAATTATTTGAAATTACTGTAGCGGGAAGGATTTGCTTAGATGGTGGTATTTCCACAGGTGGTTTTACCGATTGCTTGCTACAAGCTGGTGCGAAATTAGTTTATGGTGTTGATGTTGGCTATGGGCAAGTTGCTTGGAGTTTGCGAAACGATCCACGACTTATTTTGAAAGAACGGACTAATATTCGCTATCTTCAACCTAGCGATTTATATGGAAATTCACCGCAGTTTGAAGAAGGAGATAGAGGGGAGACGATTGAGGCAAGTGGAACCTCGTTTTATCCAGATTTGGGGGTTGTGGATGTATCGTTTATTTCCCTTACTAAAATTATTGTACCATTGTGGAATCTATTGCAAGCACCTCGCGAGATACTGTTATTAGTAAAGCCACAATTTGAAGTAGGAAGAGAGCGGGTAGGGAAAAAAGGGGTAGTGAGAAATTCTAACGATCAAGCCGATGCGATTGCACAAGTTTTAACAGCAGCCCAAAATCAAGGCTGGCTTTACAAAGGTTTAACTTACTCACCTATTACTGGTCCGGCTGGTAATATCGAATATCTGCTATGGATGGGAATGGATAGCCAAACTCCAACTCCCGACTTAGGCACGATTAAACAGATTACTCAGTCTGCTGTTTCTAATTTTTGAATGGGGAGTGGGGAGTGGGGAAGACAGTTTTGAGTTTTGAGTTTTGAGTTTTGAGTTTTGAGTTTTGAGTTTTGAGTTTTGAGTTTTAATTCAAAATTGAGAACTAAAAACTCATAACTTTTAGGGGGAGTGTGGAGTAGGGAGTGGGGAGTGGGAAGCAACAACCAACAACCAACAACCAACAACCAATAACCAACAACCAACAACCTAGAAACGATTTCCAGCTTTATTCTCAAAACAAACCCTTTCTAAAACAACGCCCTCGGTAGAATCCGAGGGCGGTTTTTGTGATTCCATTTTAATTATCTCATCATGTAACGTTTCTCCCTGTAGCCCTAACTGCATCTTACGCTCGATTTGGTACGTTTCGCGATCGCAATCAAACTTACCATAAAACTGAATAGCATTCACTGTTGGCTTAGATTGGGTTGTGTAATCAACTCGTACCCAAACTGTAGCGGTTTTATCCTTTTTGGAGTACTTTCCAGTATCTATTGAAATGATATTTTTGTCCTTAGTTTCACCAACTGGTATCCATTCCCCGGATGCTTCCGGTGTTGAGGTAGTTTGCGCACAAGCTGAAAGAGTCAAGGCAAAGAATACCAAGAATCCATACAAAGCTTTTCTGGTTGCAGTCATAGCTATTTTTTTTTTACACCTAAACTTATTTTGACCTTTATTTATTTTTCGTCAAGTAACTTTACACAATCTTTAAACTCTGATGGTAATTTAAAGATTTGATGAAGAACGCTAAAATTTGAAGTTTTTTTGTCAAGAAACGAGCCAGCCAAAATCAAGTAAATTACCCATCTCTTCCTTCCTGTCTTAGTATCTTGGTGGTTGATTAAATACTTGCTCTCCCAACTCCTGCCGCAAGCGATAAAGAATAGTATCTGGTTCCACACTATTAAGAATTTCTTGAATCACAGTACTCGCACCAAGGGGACCCCAAGTACAACCTTGTTCTAAATAAATCTGCGCCGCATTACCAACAGCATAAGCACCATAACCAGCAATTGAAGCTTGAGTAACAGCAGCCCCAGCATAAGCAGTTAAACCTGCTGGAGTATCAACCGTAGTGGCAATAGCAGAAGCACTTTTGCCCAATCCTAAAATAGCACTACTACCAAGTTCACCTAATAATAATCCACCAGAACTAATGACTATTTTACGCCAAAGTTTCCCTGCTTCATAACTCGTCATTGGTAAACCATATAGTCTAGATAGGGAACGAATCAGTACCAAATCGGCAATAGTACCGCCAAAAACATCTAATAACCCAATCGGATTGAGGGCAACTCCCAGCGCCTTATACTTAGCAAAACGCCAGATTAAATTTTCCGCTTCTTTTTTCCGGATTTCCTGTGTTTTTTGGGCAATAGTAGCTTGAGCATTTCGGGATTGAAATAGGGCGTTTAGAGATAGTAAAGATCGCCCTTCTCGGTTGAGAACAGTTAAAATTTTATCCTTTAACTCATCCACTTGTGGCAGCGGAGTTTCCCATTGATATGTTACCTTACCATTAGGCCATTCAACCCGCACTTGTAGGGGAGCAGGTTCTGCTGCTACCATAACTATTTCATTCTGCGATAATAACTTTTGCAAACGGCGATCGCGAGGACTACCTGTTCCCAACTCTTGTAATTGTTGGTAAATCGCTGCTCGGTCTTTTTCTGGATAAAGATCTATTTTATTAAACACTAAAATCAGCGGTTTTTGAGCTTGTCGCAATTCGCAAAGCGCCTTATATTCCGTGCGAGTAATATCCCCCGCCACCACAAATAGAATTAAATCTGCTTGCCCAGCGACTTCTTTTGCCATTTGTGCCCTAGCTTCCCCCTGAATTTCATCTAATCCAGGAGTATCGATTAACTCAACCTGTACTTTCCCCTCACTAATAGGTGTCCATCGCACCGATTTTGGCCATTGAGTCACTCCATGTAAAGGACCAGTTTGCAGGATTTTTTGTCCCAGCAAAGCATTAACAACTGATGATTTACCACGACTCACCAAACCAAAAGTAGCAATACGAATTACACTTTGCTCTAACTTATCCAGGCTAAACTGCAAAACTTCCAATTCATTGCGGAGCGCTGCTTGCAATTCCACATCCGGAAAGGGTTCCCTAGGGCGACGCAAATTAGTATACCAAGACAGCGCTTGCCGCAAACTAGCACGAGTGCGGTTAAAATCCGTTTCCTGCTGCTGATTGCGGGTAAGTTTGGTTGGGCGGGAGGAAGATTGAGTCAAGGATAGATTCACAAAGGACAACGACATCTCTATTTTGCGCCAATCTGCCCAGAATTGCGATGGCAAGATGAAGGCTAAAGGATGAAGCCTTCATACTTCCCCATTCCGCCTCGACGGCTCGACGGCTCGACTGAGCGCTCGCCGAAGTCCTACTCACCATTCCCTACTCTACTAATCAATTCCTGCTCAGGTATCCGGTGACCATTTTCCGGGGTTCGATCTGAATTATCGTACCTAACGCCAACAGGTTTCCAGTTTTCTCGGATATACTCTAAATCTTCTGCCGAGGTGACATAGTTTTCAGCGTAGCCACAAGTAACGCAAACATAAGTATCCAGGGAAGCATAACGGGCAACTGAGCTACCCACCGTTAGGGTGATTGTATTCAGGGCGGGAAATTTGCGATTCCGATTGGATCTAACTTCATGGGAACCGCAGGCGCGACACTGACCATTTTTCATTTTGGTAACGCTAAAATTTTGCTTTTATTCTTTTTTCACCCTGAAGACGGTTGCATCCGGACAAAAGTTGCCGTCTACTCTAAGGATAAACGGTAAAGTGGAAAGGGTAAAGAGTAAAAGCAACAACTCTCATGTCTCAAGCCGCAGAAATTGCCGTTGAATTTCGGGATGTCAGTTTCCAGATTAATCGCCGTACCCTCTTATCTCAATTGAATCTTACCATCTTTCCAGGAGAAGCGATCGTCTTATTAGGACGTAGTGGTAGTGGCAAAACCACTACTTTGAAATTAATTAATCATCTCCTTATACCCACAGGAGGGCAAGTTTTAGTTAACTCACGCCCTACTACTGACTGGGATGCCATTCAACTAAGGCGGCGCATCGGCTACGTTATACAGGAAATTGGCTTATTTCCCCACTTTAGCGTGGGAGAAAATATTGGACTTGTACCTTCACTAGAAAAGTGGACGGAACAGAAAATTCAAGCGCGAGTCTATGAAATGTTAAACTTAGTTGGTTTAGATCCAGAAATCTTTGCTCAACGCTATCCCGATCAACTATCTGGTGGTCAACGTCAACGAGTGGGTGTGGCTAGGGCTTTAGCTGCAGATCCCCCCATATTATTGATGGATGAACCTTTTGGCGCACTTGATCCTATCACTCGCCTGGAATTGCAAGAGCAGTTTCGCTATTTGCAAAGGCAATTGGGAAAGACTGTTATTTTTGTCACTCACGATATACAGGAGGCTTTCTTCTTGGGGACTCGAATTGGGTTAATGTATGAAGGTACTTTAGTTGCGCTAGGAACCAAAGCTGAATTTCTCGAATCTCAACATCCAGAGGCACAAGCTTTTATTGCTTGTTTGCATAGTGGAGAAAATTAGTGAGAAACCTAACCCGGGAGGGGTAAAATTAATTATTGAGATAGACATTTTTATTGGCAATTTATGTTTTTCAATCAATATGCTTCAGAAATCATCCTCCACACGGTCGAACATTTAGTATTAGTTGCTATCGCGATGACTGTGGCTATCTCCATTGGAATACCTTTAGGTATTCTCATCACTCGCAAACCGAAATTTGCCTCACCAATTCTTGGTTTAGCTAACGCCATTCAAACTATTCCCAGTTTAGCTATTTTTGGTTTCCTTATTTCTGTACCATTTTTAGGAGGAATTGGCAAAGTTCCTGCCATTGTTGCCTTAACTCTCTACGCTTTACTTCCCCTGATTCGCAATACTTATATCGGGATTAATAGCGTCGATCCTGCGATTCGAGAAGCGGGCAGGGGGATGGGAATGACAGACTGGCAATTACTCTTTCAGGTAGAAATTCCCCTGGCTTTAGGTGTGATTTTAGCGGGAGTTAGAGTGGCAACAGTTATTTCTGTTGGGATTGCCACTATTGCTGCGGCGATTGGTGGTGGTGGATTGGGAGTTTTTATTTTTCGGGGGATTTCTACAGTTAATAATCAGCTAATTCTCGCTGGAGCAATCCCAGCTACTTTCATTGCATTAGGGGCAGATTTCGCATTGGGATCGTTAGAAAAGCAACTAACGCAACAAAGGAAACAAAACCGCAAGGGAAATATAAATCCTAAAATAGTTATTTCTTTTACTGTCATAATATTACTGGCTGTAGGATTAATTACTTTTGCCTATCGACAAACAACGCCAACGATTGTGATTGGATCAAAAAACTTTACTGAACAAGTAATTTTAGGAGAATTACTAGCTCAAGAAATTGAATCACATACTAACTTAAAAGTGGATCGTAGTTTAAATTTAGCAGGAACGTTTATCTGTCATGAAGCTGTCAAAGCAGGACAAATTGCTGGCTATGTAGAATATACGGGAACGGCGTTTACTGCTGTATTGAAAGAAAAACCGATTAGCAATCCTCAACTTGTCTATGAAAAAGTTAAAGAAGAATACAATCGTAAATTTCAATTAGAAGTCATGCAGCCTTTAGGATTTAACAATACCTTCGCGATGATTATCCGGGGTGAAGATGCTAAACGCTTGCAAATCAAGACTCTTTCAGAAGCTGCGAAGTATACTCCTCAAATGGTAGCAGGATTTGGGTATGAATTTCTTGAACGAGAAGATGGCTATCCAGGGTTAGCTAAAACTTATGGCTTAAAGTTTGCCAAGCCGCCGCAACAAATGGAGTTAGGATTAATGTATAAGGCTTTAACGGAAAAGAAAGTAGATTTGATTGCCGCCAATTCTACCGATGGCTTGATTCCGGTTTTGAACTTAGTTATTTTAGAAGATGATAAGCAATATTTTCCTCCATATCAAGCTGTGCCTGTATTCAATCAGGCAACCCTGGAAAAGTATCCAGAGTTACGCGGAGTTATCGAGAGATTGGCGGGAGTGATTTCAACGGTGGAAATGCAAAATATGAATTATCAAGTGGATAATCAATCTCGCCCTGTTGAGTCAGTTGTGCAGGAGTTTATTAAGTCTAAGTCTAAGCTGTGAAATAACTAAAGTTGCTAGTTATAACCTACAGGAGGGATGGTGCGTTAGCATTAGCGTAACGCACCCGACAAACAGGGTTTTTGCTTAAGTAATGATCCACAAATAACCAATAATAATTTATTCCTCCTGTTGCTCTAATTCATCTAACCACTTGACTAAATCTGTTACTTCCGAAAAATCTAATAAGGCTTCTCCTAATGATTCTACTTGCTCAATTGATAGCCGCTGAACTCGGTTAATTAGTGATAGTTCAACTTCTCCTAACCTTCGGTTTAACAGGCGTATAATTAAAGATACTTGGGCTTGTCTGGGATCTTTCCGTCTCAACCAAGTGACTAAATCCTCAACGTTAAAAAAGTCTAGCAGCGCTTCAGCTAACTCTTCTAAGAGGAAAGTAGATAATCCTCGAATTTGTTCTTGCAGTATGGGGTTAATTGTACCCAAGCGTCGGTTTAGCTGGCGCAAAATTACAATTGCTTCTCCTTGTTGTTGCCCTCGCTGTACTCCTTGTTGTAAAATATCTTGATAAATTACAGATCCTTGCATGATTTCCTCCCGAAATAGTTGACGAATAAGATTTTTTTCAAACCGCAATCCAGCGAAAATCTGAGTGCAACTGGCTATTGTTTGCTGTTGTTCCCTATCGGAAATTGTAGCAATTTGTTCTGCCACTTGTGTGAGTAAGGTTTCGGGAGAGTCGGTTTGGGTTAAGGTGGCTAGGGGTAATAATCCAGGATTGGCGAGAAATAGGGCTGGGTTTTGTTCCCACAAGCGGATAACTCGATAGTGGTGCGATGTGTTTCTGTCTCGATATTCTTGGGTGAAAACTACCTCTGAGGTTGTTTGTTGCAAAAAGATGACTACTTGTTCCACCTCACAACGGTATTGCCGTTTTAATCTGACTGAGTAATCGAGCATTCGCAGTGGCATGGGTGGGTCAGAATAGGGAAGGGTTTGGAATTCTAGGTGTAATATTTGGTTGGCTGTTCGTAGAAAGGTGATGGCATCTGCACGAATTGGTTCGTTTGTCAATTCGGTTTTGAGGATTTCAATATTGGATGATTGAATTCCTAGTAACCAATTGGCAAATGCGGTGGGGTATTTTTCGGCTAGGTATTTGCATGTGTTATCGTAACTCAAGGTTTAGTTTTGCTATTGGTGTTTGGACAGTTGGGAATTTAGCGCAAACGGCTGAAGATAATAACGCTATCAGAGTCAATGCCAATTTTACTACTAACAAAGGTGAAGTTATCCTTATCGGAGATAGAGATAGTAATCGAGACGGTAGTGTCAGCGTCGGGCTGATTCCTCTTTATTATCCTTGCTATGTCTACTACTTCATGACTATCTTCTCCAAAGAAGCGACAGGGAACATAATTCCCGGCTTCTTTGTAGGAGGATTCAGGGTTTTGAATACCCGATCCCAAAATCCTTGAATGCCATAGTTTCCCTTAAAACAAGTATGATGAAGATCGTGAAAATCTGAGGGAATGAAAAATATTGATAAGGAACTATGACCTTCTAGATTGTAAGCATTGCCTATAATCGTCCAGGCACATAGTTGGGTGATATCATAACCAAATATAAAGATAGGCAAACACTCGGCAATGGTAACAATAATATATTCAGCTAAGGTTTTATGTCCAGCCACAAAACTTGATGTGTCAGGAAACTCATGATGTTTAAGATGTATTTTCTGGAAGGACTTTCTGTGAAATAGCCAATGGGTGACGTAAAAACAGAAATCAAAAACAACTATCCTCATCAAAAACCATCCAAGATTCAGGAGCAAGCTATATCCTCTATCTACCTCTGGCGCTAGATAGAGGATAATTAAGGCTGCTATGAAACTTCTGATTTCCCCAATAATAATGCCTTTGGCAGTAAAGGAATGAAATGTTTGTTTTTTGACCTGCTTAACTCTGACATTTAGTTTCTCTCTCAGGGTATCATTCTTTTTAATTACATTTTCGATGAAAATGCCCATGGTATAAAATGAGATAGAACCAATAAGCGAGTACAAAAGCACCTGAGTGATAAAATTGAGTTCTATATTTATATAGTGCAACAGCCAATAAAATAGTTGCTGAAAGATTGTGCAGGTAATAGCTATTTTTAAATAAAATTCAAACTCAAAACAGATATCAAAGAATTTTTTCATCATTGTATCCTCAATGTATTTATTAACCATTTAGATAAAACCACCCTGTTTCTCACTTTTTAGATCATGTCCGGTAGCATCGGTTCTATGCTCGCAACTGATGGGTTATTTCTGCCCACCTGCACTAGTGCTTCTAAACTACAGCACTTCCCGCTCTATTAAGGCTGTGAGGTTTTAAGAATCTCGGTGTCAAGAGACAGGGGAGTGTCAACTTTGGCCGTTAATTCGCTAGTTGTAGCTAGGTATATCCCTAGCATCACTGTAGGAAAAGCCAGCAAATTATATAAATCTAGTCTTTCGGAGAAAATTACCCAAGCGAAGATACCTGTCAAGATTGGCTCAATCAATAAAACCATAGCCACAAACCCTGAAGAAAGCCATTTAAGAGCATATAGTGTAGAGCAGAAACCCAAAACAACAGTCCAAGCTAGCCCCACAACTGCTAGCCATCCACCCCATGAAGAAGGGAAAATGCAATCTTTGCTTGTACAAATGATCGGTAATATTGCTAAAGTGCCAATAATGCACAAGTAGAAAACTGTAGTGACAGCATCTAAGTGATGTCGGACACGTTCAACAAGGATTAGATATATAGCGAAAAAGAGCGCAGAAATCAGGGCAATTCCGTCACCTAAGACTTTGCTAGTTCCGTATAATAGGTCATCAAGTCCGAGAATGACTGAGCCACTGATGGCAATTATCATACCCAGAATAAATTTGCGATCAAAGCGTTGACCAAATAACAGGAAGCCTATAACAGCAACAAACAGAGGAGTGAAGTTATGCAGCAGTGAGGAGTTAGCCAGACTCGTCTGAGTAACTGAAAATGCCCAAAGAATTTGTTGGGCAGCAAAGAAGACTCCTGTTAATAGCAATAATCCTATTTGGCGACTGCTATAGGGATTAACTGGTGAGGGCTGTTCAGGCAAAAGTTCACTTCTTTTCCTCATAAATGCCTGACCTAATCCCAAGATAGCACCTGCTATCCAGAGGCGATGAAAGATGATCGCCTTGGGGCTAATTTCATTTTCAGCGAACTTGACCAGGATTGGGACAAAACTAATCACCACTGCGGCGAATAATAAGGCTGCGATCGCTTTGTTTTTTGGATTGGCAAAAAATGCTTGTCGCGATAGAGATTGTTCAGATACAGTGAGTTGATTTGTCATGCTTTATGTATATTGCCTACCCTTTAATAAATTAACATATAATTACTTATAACGCTAATGACTTATTTCTCTAGATAGGAAAAAAGCTGATCTGGCTTGAAGGCTAAATTATCAAAACTGGGTTTGAGAGAGACAAAAACATTTTCAGAGTTTAACCATCGGTTTTGCGAGCAAGAGTTCTCAGCGCTGGCTGGCAAGCTAGCTGCCCCCATCGCCAGAATTATTGCTAAACAAAAAGCGAATAGTTTTTTCATGATTATTCCTTTTGCGAGATCGTTGAAATGTCATATTCAGGAATTACGCAAAGCCTCCATCTGTAGGGTGCGTTAGGCTTTGCTAACGCACCATCCCCACTATCAGTAGCGTCGCGACCTAAGTCCTGACATTCTAATTCAGCAATAGGTACGGCAGAATCTTAGTTGCTATTCTTCCGCACAACAATCATACCACGAGAGCGATCGCAGGCAGAATCTTTATCCACACAGGCTTTATACATCAAATCTATAGGACACTTCCAAAAGCGAGTGTATCGCTTAGGATTTGTATCTGCAATAGTGATTTCCTTAGCATTAGGATCGTAGTCTGCTAACAGGGAGAAATGTCCTCCTTCCAGGTTAGGGTTATTGTGAGCAATTTTGGTATTGAAGTTGAAAATGTGAATGTCATTTGTATCTGAAACCGCTTTTTCCACAGATGCCACAAACTTCTCCATCGTCATTGATGGACTGTCAAAATATTCCACACTGACGGTGAGTGGTAAGTTGGCATTCTCGACATATTTCACACAGGTATCGTATGTCTCAGCCAATGTCATCCCATCATCTAAAACTGAAGCGATGGGTAGCCTCGTTGCGTAGAAAATATCATCAACCGTTGTCGGAAAGCCTAACGCAGTTGTCGCATAAGCAAGGGCTGTGACGTTACAACAACGAATCGGTTGTTGAAATTCCGTCATCTGAATATTATCAAAATCTTTCATGATTTATCTCCTACTTTCAGTACAAGCAATCAGTTTCAACTTCTTGATTATAAGCTAAAACAATAGTCAGTTAATTTCGTGTACTTCCCCATCTATAGCATTCCTAAATTAGTCGTAAATAAACCCAAGCCAGAACCCTTGTAGCCCAGGCATCTTGCCTGGGTATATTTTTATAAACCATTTAGGATTGCTATATCTAGACGGTGGGTAATTTCCGATCTCGAACAATCCGAAAACCAGCGTGCTGATAGAAATTCGGACGGAACCAGTTGCGATAATATTTTAAAGCTTCTGTCCCGTTCGTGATCCAACATCCCCCTAACATCATATTATGTTTGGTATCAAAAAAGATCGCAGAATTGTCTTCATAAAGAAAATGCGGCTTATATCCTGAAAGTGGATTTAAGTTATCGCTCAACCATTCCCACACATTCCCACGCAAATCATATAATCCAGATGGACTTTTGGCGGTTTCTAACATCCCGACGGGAGTGGGAGAACCGAATTTGAAATTGAGATTATAATTCTCTACATCTTCTACCAAACCATGACCATAAGTTGCTAGATTGTACTCGGCTTCAGTCATTAACCGAGTCCCCTCACCTTGGGCGCGACAGTAAGCCATTGCTTCATAATGATTTACTTCCACAGGCCAATCTAATGGTAACTCCATTTCATCAAACATGGCGCGATATTTATAACCACCATTTTCAGGCAGCCAAAATTTCGGATATTTGATATTATTTTGAGTCTTCCACTCCCAAGCTTCTTCATTCCAATAGTCTGGATTGTCGTAGCCACCACCCTGGACAAATTTTAGAAATTCACCATTGGTAATTTGATATTTGCTAGCGACAAAAGGGGCAACTTCAACAGTGCGCGAGCCATAGTCAATATCCCATCCGTAGGTAGAATCATCATCAGCTTTACCCAGTTTTGCTACCCCACCAGCCACTTCTACCATTTCATTCTGAGGAAAGTAACTGTTAGCCGGGGCATATTTCCAGTTGGCGGGGCGTTTCACTCTCTCAATCGGGAGTTGGCGAATTAACATCGAAGATGTTTCAATGTGAATCCGCTGATGTTCAAGTCCCATCATTAAAGCCCAAAGCCGATGATCCGGATTGATAGGAGTGTCGAATTCGGTTTTCTTAATCAGTTCTGATATAATTTTATAGGCTTGTTCTCGATACTGCCAAACCTCTTGGACTTCTGGCCAATTCAGATGACCAATTACTCGATCTAGTTCTTCAGGTATTTCTGGATCTACCCCAAGTTCAAACAGGATTTCATAGTCATGATTTAGTCGCTTTTCTAATAAGCCAACACGGATTAATTTGTTGATATAAAAAACTGCAGAATGTCCCAGATAAAAAATTAGGTGATTTCTCAGGGGGTCAGGATTGAGATAGAATGTATCTGGCCCTACCAGACTTTTCATCATCATATCTTCTAGTTGCCAAGCCTCCTCAAAGTAATCGAGGATTGTTTGGCGTAGCGATACCCCACTGGAGGCATCGCAACTATCAAGTTTGGGAGGATAAGTAGCTTGGAGAGTTTTCATGTTATATTTGCGTGATACTCTAACTTGGGCGAAGCAACCGTCTAGAGACAAGGGTGCTTGACAGGTCAGAGAATATCACATAGTCTTAACTTTGACAAGGAGTGATGATAAAGTTGTTATAGTAGTCGCCAAGGCGGTTACGGTATCAGAAAACCCCAAAACCGATTCATAGCAAGCATTTCACTTTTGACTGTTGACTTTTGCTATATATAGCGGTTTTATCCCAATGGCTTAGGGTGCGTTAGCGCAGCGTAACGCACCCTACTTCTAACTACAAAGGAAAATGCAATCTTTCTGTTTGGAGTTTATAACATGCCCACGGGATTGGGAGAACCGAATTTGAAATTGAGATTGTAATTATCTACCCTTGCCATTAAAACCTTCTATCCCAATAACATTTAATCAGATTTGCGAACGATCAAATCCATGAGATTAGTTTTCCCGATTTCCAGCAGGGTTAATTCGTTGACAGGGGGCGAAGTTTTGCCCAGTTGATGCCAGCTTGAACCCATCAAAGGTAAAGAACTTCCGGCAATAAATAAGGCAATCAGTAAACTAATTATCCCGTCTAACCAAAAGCACTGAAAAGCATAAATAGCAAGGGCGCTCATCATCACTCCCACAGAACTTGCCAAATCTGCCAATATATGTAAAAAAGCCCCCCGCACATTCAGATTACTTTGGCTATCTTCATGGAGTAGAGCAATACCAATGATATTAATTGTCAGACCAATTGTCGCCGCGATCAACATTGGAGTGGTGAGGATTTGCTGGGGAGATTCCGTCAAGTGGGTAATGGCTTCCCAGGCAATTAATCCTGCCATCAGCAGCAATCCTACACTATTTAAGAAAGCAGCGATCGCATCTAAGCGAGGTTGCCCCCGCAGTCGGCGGCTAATAGTCCAGCGGGTGAGCCAACTGGCACTCAATGCCAGGAAAATTGCGCCCCCATCTGCAACCATGTGCCAAGCATCAGAGCGCAATGCAAGGCTATGGCTTAAATATCCTGCAAACCATTCCACAATCGCAAATATCAAAATTACCACCAGCATCACTGTCAACCGAAAGCGTTGCTGATTGTCCATTGGCTGCCTAATACAGTTCGCTGAATTGCAAGTATGCTCAAAATAAGCCATTTAGAGAATCCTTCTGTTTAAAAAACTGTACTGCAGAGAGTTAGAATCTGCCTATATGAGAAGCAAGCGAGGCAGAGCCTCTGGATATGGGTTCCCAGGCTCCAGCCTGGGAACCAGTTAAGGGCGATGGTGTTCATCTGGGTAGAAGAGAATGTTGAACCAGAACTTAAAGTCTTCGTCTATAAGATAGGAAATCATTGAATTCCTGGAGCTTGCCACCATAGCTAACAATTTTGATTATTGAGAAAGGGGCAAGGTTTTATACCATATCTGAGCGTGGGTATTCAAAAAATTAATATAATTTTACAAACATCATTTTGCTGTTGAATCTTCACCCTAAATCCCGATGGGTAAATGCCTTCGCATCTTTCCCTGCATAAGTCGCCACCACATCACCTTTCCCTGTCATCTTATATTTATAAGTTACCAATCCATCTAACCCCACGGGGCCGCGAGGTGGTATTTTATTAGTACTAATTCCCACTTCTGCACCAAATCCATAGCGAAAACCATCGGCAAAACGAGTGGAACAATTGTGGAAAACATTAGCTGCATCCACTTGATTCATAAAGGTTTCGGCTGTTACTAAATCTTCTGTAACAATTGCCTCTGTATGGCGAGATCCGTAAGTATTGATATGCTGAATAGCATCATCTAAGGAATCGACTATTTTAATAGAAAGAATTAAATCGTTGTACTCTGTACGCCAATCATCCTCAGTTGCTGGTACAATATCCAAAATTTGACAAGTTGCTTCATCTCCACGTAATTCTACCTGACTTTCTTGCAAAGCTCCTGCTACAATGGGGAGAAATTTATTTGCGATCGCACTATGGACTAGTAAGGTTTCTATCGCATTACAAACCGCCGGGTATTGGGTTTTCGCATCCACAGTTAGATTTACTGCTTTTTCTAAATCAGCAGTACTATCTATATATAGATGACATATTCCATCTGCATGTCCTAATACGGGAATGCAAGTATTATCCTGGACAAATTGGACAAAAGAGTTAGATCCTCTGGGAATAATTAAATCGATATATTCATCAAGCTGTAACATGGCGATAGTTTCTTCCCGCGTAGTTAATAATTGAACTGCCGCCGGATTTACCGATGTTTGGGCTAATCCCTGATGAATTGCTTTGACAATCGCTTCACAAGAACGAACCGCTTCTTTACCACCTTTCAAAATTACTCCATTACCCGATTTTACCGCTAAAGAAGTAATTTGAATTGCGGCATCGGGACGAGCTTCAAATATAATTCCTAAAACACCTAAAGGGCAACTAATTCTTTTTAAGATTAATCCCTCATCTAATTCCCGATGGAGTTGCACTTCACCCACAGGATCTTTAAGTCTACCAACATCCCGCACCCCTTGAATTGCCCCTTTTAACTTAGTTTCGTCTAACTTGAGGCGATCGTAAAGTGGTTTGGCAATATTATCTTCCTTTGCCGCTTGGCAATCTGCTGCATTTGCGGCTAATATCTCAGGTGTAGCAGCTTCTAAAGCTTGGGCAATTGCTTCAATGGCTTGGTTTTTCGCTTCTGTGGAGAGAATCGCCAACTGACGGGCAGCTTGGCGGGTAGATTTTGCGATCGCACTGAGGGATAGGGCAGAAATTTGAGTTGCTGTCATGGATTTGGTCGATCGAGACTTAACCTGATATTTTACCATTGGGGAGGGATCTTTGGTTTTTGCGATCTAGGGAAAATTATTTAACCACTAAGACACAAAGACACGAAGGAGGAGTAATTGGGTAATCTTTTATGGGATGGGATTAGGATCTAATCCACTTTGTCATGATATCGCGATCGCAATCTTCAAAGCCCATTTTATGATAGAGGGAATGGGCTGTATTATTTTTTCTTTCCACTACCAGATGAATGGCTTTAATTCCCAGAGAATTACAAAATTCTGTGACAAATTCTAGGACTTTTGTTCCTATACCAGCTCGGCGATATTCCTCTCGAATATATAATTCATCTATAAGTCCATCCCTGCCACCAAACTCTAAACTGTAACCGAAAGTGAGAACAAGATAACCGATAGCTTCTCCATCGCCATAAATTAGCCAGACATATCCGAGTGAATCATCTTCTAAAAGTTGTGATAAGGCTGTATTAGCAATAGATTCATCAAACCTGATATCCTCATGTTCGTACAGCTCTTGGATGAATTTCATGATCGTATCGCTTTCAGATAATTTCGCTACTGTTAAGGTTATATCCATAATATATTTAAAGTATCTAATATTTCAAAATTGATTTCTTTACTAGAAACATTTGAAACTACCAGGATAAATCAAGACAACCCTCTGCGTACCTCTGTGTTAAAAAAACATCACATTTTCTTAGCTACAGATTTGATATAATTCCCAAAAATAAGAACAATGATTTGGTATTGATTGGTAGATTTTATTAGTTCAATCATTAGATGTAGGTTAGGTTGAGGGAGGAAACCGAATATAGTCAAGGTAAGTTGGGTAACGCTTGCGCTCTACCCAACCTACATTTTTAGCTTTGCCACATCACGACAATTTCCTATTCTCCCTTAAGTTGCGCCATCATCTCAGATTCATTCCAATAGGATGATACCTTTTGAATTTTGCCCACCTCATTAATTTCAAAGGTACTAATTCCTTCAGTCATCGCATTTCGCCCATTCTTCGCTACCACTCGCATTGTCCACTTAACTGCTGCATTATTACCAACAATAATGATATTGTCTTGTGACAATTCCAGCTTTTCAAAGAAAGCTGATAGCATCCCAAAAAACTTGTGAAAATCTTCATGTGCTTTGCTGGGAGGATTGCCAATGGGATCGCAAATAACTGCATCCTCAGCAAATGTATCTACCCAGCCTTCTGGATTCATCGCTGCCATGTTAGCGAAATAAGCGGTTAAAGTTGATGAGATTGCTTCTTTTGACATGATTTTATTCTCCATTAAGTAGCAGATATATAACTTATTCGTTATACTTCAGTAGGTTGTTTTTCTTGTGTTTTGAGCCATTCTGTTGTGGCTCTTGACTCTTTTTGTCTGGCTTCTGGTTGAGACTTGAGCCATGTTTTATAAGCTTCTTCATCACCGCCAAAGGAAGCTAGTGATGGAGAAAGACGATGAGCTTTTTTTGTCCATTCATCTTCTGGAGATAAGGGTTTATAGACGCAATAGCAAATACAAATTGAATCGAATTTAGCACCGTAGGGGGCGGGAATTTCTGGAGTATATTCCTCCACCTGAATAACCTCCCATCCACTATCACGGAAAGAATCTCGATCTTCTGGTACAGTTTCTGTTAGTCTATATCCAGGAGTGGGAATCGGCTTACCACTGCAATCGTAATATTCGGCAAGGGTATTGGTGAGAAATGGAATTGTTCCTGCGTTAGCAATAGAATAGAAAGCTTCTCCATGCTTTGTTCCCGTTTCTCCTCTATATTTATTTACCTCACTCCAATCGGCTTTAAACACAAATAATTTACGCATCTTCTTTTCCCTCCTTGAAATAATCACCTTGAGACAAATCTATGGGAGATAACAGGTACTAGTATTGAAGATTAGATTGTTACACTTCAGTAGGTTGTTTTTCTTGTGTTTTCAGCCATTGGGTTGTGGCTATTGACTCTTTTTGAGTTTCCTCTGATTGAGAATTGAGCCATGCTTTGTAAGCTGACTCATCACCGCCAAAGGAATCTAAAGATGGCACAAGACGATGAGCTTTTTTTGTCCATTCATCTTCTGGGGATAGGGGTTTATAGACGCAATAGCAAATACAAATGGAATCGAATTCAGCACCATAGGGTGCGGGAATTTCTGGAGTGTATTCTTCTGTGCGAATAACCTCCCATCCATTATCGCGAAAAGAATCTTTATCTTCTGGTACAGTTTCAGTAAGTCGATAACCCGGTTGGGGGGAGGGTTTGGTGCTAGAGTAGTGATATTCTGCGAGGGTGTTAATTAAAATTGGGATAGAGCCAACGTTGGCAATTCGATAAAAGGATTCACCAATTGCTGTGCCTGTGGCTTCCCGATATTTTTTAATTTCTCCTTTATCTGCTTTAAATAAAATCAGTCTATTCATCTTCGTTTTTCTCCTTGATAACATCCCCTTGAGCTATGTCTATGTAGCTATTTCACCTATCCCATAACTGCTGCAATCGAATTCTCAAATACATCCTGATTGGAAATTGATAAAACTCCGTCACTAACCATAAAATAATGGTTAAATGAGATAAAAAAGTTAACCCTGTCCAAACAAGAGGAAACCAATAAAAACGGCTAGTAGGCTCTGGAGGAAAAGTGTAAGCAGACAAACCAATCAAAGTGGCTGGGAGGACGACAAAAGCTATAGCTAAAACCCATATCGTCCATCCCCATTCAACCCCCTCTAAATGTCCTCCCATCCAATTTTTACCATTCCAGCGCCAGACAAGAGGGGGCTGTCTATCCGTCATTTTGAGGATTTGTTTGTCTAAATCAGCAATAAAAATCTGGCGACAAGAATCACAAGCCATAGCATCCATTAACAGCATGGATTGAATCTCGCCAGCACGACAAATTGGACAAGGATAAATTCCTTGATAAGTCAAAGGTTTTGCTGAATTTGGCAAACTATTCATGTAAAAAGTAATCTCGAATCTAGTCCCTTTTTGCAATAATCCAGATAGCATGAACTAGCCCTGGCACATAACCGAGTAAGGTTAACAGAATATTAAGCCAAAAAGCCCCGCCCAACCCAACTTGCAAGAATACGCCCAGCGGTGGTAGGAAAATGGCGATGATGATACGAACGACATCCATGGTTTTATCCTCCCTGTCAGT
This sequence comes from Limnofasciculus baicalensis BBK-W-15, assembly GCF_024178385.1. Taxonomy (GTDB): domain Bacteria; phylum Cyanobacteriota; class Cyanobacteriia; order Cyanobacteriales; family Coleofasciculaceae; genus Limnofasciculus; species Limnofasciculus baicalensis. The sequence goes on from NZ_JAMZMM010000003.1 coordinate 27,763, forward strand.
CAGAAATAGTTGTTATCGAGTTTTCTCTTTACATATTAGACTCTTTGAGGATAAAGTGTCGCCCTCGGCTAGGCCGTGTCTTCAAACCCTGGAAGGGAGAAGCATTTGGATAGGAAACCTTGGGTTTAAGCCTGATGTTATCGCCCAAAGCCTTCTCCCCTACACTAGATTTTGGACTTTGAAGACATGGAATATGGGCTATCAAAGGTAAAACTCAAAAATTTTTTCCCCACTCCCTACTTCCAAAAGAAATCTGCAATCCTATTTTCTCCATCCAGTTTCCCATCTTCGGCAACACCAAACAAAAGGGAATACTGGAGGAAATCAGGGGTATTGATGCGGCGGGCAACTCGACTTGGTATCCCGTAACCGTAAATAATATGACCCTTGCCAGCGATCGCAACTACTTGATAGTCTGGGTTAGCGATGATAAATTGGGCAATGGTTTCTGCCATAGTTTCATCCCACAGTACTTGGGTAGTAAAAAATCTCTCAAAGCTAGTACTATTTCCATGAGAGCCTTCCTGATGCTGTTCGTAGATTTCTTGGATCATTTTACGATAGTCGGGGTTATCGGTACGAATTTCTGTTAAGGGTGGAATATGTTTCTGTTCATCAAGTGTTAGACTTTCTAAGCCATGACGGGCAACTTTACGGGTGATTTCTGTGGGAGTATTTAAGGCTAAAACTGGCAGTTTATTGTCTTTGGCAAAACGTAATAGTGGCGCGTAGTATTCCCAAGGGAAGCCCCAGCGTTTTTCGTATTCAGTTTGCTCGATTAATTCAGCTTCGGTAAGTTCTCCTGCCAAATATCGATCTATGATAGATTGATAGGGACGCTGAAACATCTCCATGGCGATCGCAATTTTGGGATTTCGTTGGTGGAGTGCTTGCAGGATTTCCAGTTGCGCCTTGTGGTCATCTGGATTATTGTGAGTTTCACCCAGGTATACAACATCCGCTTTGACTAATTCATCTAGTATCGCCCCACGAGATGAGATAACTGGCGTTGTTATCGCTTCCGTATAGAATTGGGGAGGTTTGGCATGAGTTTGGATGTTACAGATAACGAAAATACCTAAAGACAAGGCACAGAGTTGGGTAATTGAATGGATTTCGAGCTTCATATTTTGCCCTCGGTTAACCTCCCTCTAAGAATAATCCCTCAATTAATGCAAATCTGCTTCCCAAACACCAATATAAATGCGATCGCGTTCATTCCGTTCAATTGCCACCTTCAAGTGGTTTCCCGTTATGAATCGATAGCGATTGGATTGGCGCTGATACACTCTTGCCAATCCTCCCTGAATCTCTGGCGTGATATTACCATTGAGCATTTGATTTAATGTATCAGATATTGTCTCCAACTCAACTGACTGATAAAATGAAGCTTCGGTTTGGCGCAAACGTCCTGAATTAACGTCAAATAGATATCCCAAACTAACTTTATTGGGCAGAAATTCTTCATATAATAAAGCACTAGTTTTCGGCCATAATCCTTTGGATTGCTTCGTCGGATTACCTAGAGAAGATTCGACTATTTTTTTTGAAGTCCCCGGGGCAAATGCCGGGATACTTTTACTCTGAGAATGGGTGGGATTGTTCTTTTCAATAGTTGGGGATGGTGTTGGTGTTACTAAAGGTGTGGATGTTGCTAAAGGTTTCGGTATTGCTAAAGGTGTGGGTGTTTCTAAGGGTTTAGGTTGTGGAGTTTTTAGGGGTGAGGATAATTGAGAAAAACTTGATGTAGCTTGCTTCGGTGTTGATGCTACTTTCGGTAATTCAGCAATAATTGGTGTAGATTCAGGATTAGATGGGATTTCTGACGTTTCGGGAGATTCAGTAACTTCAGGAGATTGAGGGAGAATTACTGAGGGTTTGGCAATGAGTGGTGATGAAGGTATTAGCGCAGGTATTGGGGATGGAGATGGTTTAATAGTCGGTAATTCTGATATGGTTTGAGTTGGAGATGGTACTGGATTTGAGGTAGTCTGATAACGATTAAAATTGAGCGCAATAGCCACAGCTACAAGTAGCCAACCTCCTACTACTAAACCTCCTGCAATGAGTTGTTTTTGTTCCTCTGCTGCGGGATAATGCCAAAAGCGATAGCGTTTTCTCTTAAAAGGAACAGTAGGTGGCACTGCTGGGTTACTGGCAATAGGGTAACGCTTGAGAGGCACTGACTGAGTTGCTATTTCTGAAGATTCGGTATTTAATTTTAATGTGTCTAACATTTCTCTGGCAGTAGAAAAGCGATCGCGAGGATGAAACCGAATTGTTCGATCCACTACTCCTGCTAGGTTTGAGTGACAATGGGGTGCATCCCTGCGCCATAAAATTTCCCCATTACCGGAATCTATTTCCAAAGATTGAGGTAATTTGCCCGTTAGTAAAAATACCGCTACCAATCCTAAACTATACAAATCGCTAGCATAAATTGGTCTTCCTGCGGCTTGCTCGGCTGCCATAAATCCTGGCGTACCAATTACCATAGATTGGGTAGTACTAGCTTGGGGATTAGCTACTGTTGTAATCGCTTCTTTTACTGCACCAAAATCAATTAGTACAGGCAACCCATCCCGTTTTCGGATAATTATATTATCTGGTTTGATATCTCGATGAACTATGCGATAATTATGGACATAATCCAATACAGGTAATAAACTAAGTAAAATTGCTGTCACCTGACTTTCACTTAGCATTCCCTCCTTTTGTACCTTATTAGTTAAAGTATCCCCTTCAATCCATTCTTGAACTAAATAAAATTCCCCTCCTTCTGAAAAATAAGCATATAATTGAGGAATCTGATTATTACCTTCCCCTAGTGCTTCTAAAACTGCGGCTTCTCGCTGAAAACGCTCTTGCACCAGCTTATCAACCTGGGGATTGTTACTTATCGGTTTGAGTTGCTTGATCGCACAGCGCCTTCCCGAAGGCATATAGGTATCTTCGGCGAGAAAAGTATAACCGAATCCACCCGCAGCTAGTGTTTGAAGTACCCGATAGCGATTGTTTAGCAGCGTTGGTGTCATGGGCGGAAACTATTATCTTTGTTAAATATCAGTTACTATTTTAAATCCAGTAATCCTTGCTCCTTTAACTTAGGATTAAAGCGAATATCACCTTGCAAACCACGGGATTCTAGCATCTCAAAAATTTGACCTTCAACTCGCCGTGCGATATTTTTTAACAGCTTAATTTGGCTGACTCCATCGCTTTTATCATAAGTTGCTCGCTCTTCATCTGTCATCGTTAATTTAGCATCAATAGCATGATTCCAAATTACTTCATCAACACCATTCCCCGGAGGAATTATCCCATTTTCCTCAATCCAAGCTTGCCGCACTGCCTCTAAATGAGTACGATTGGGGCGATCGATAGTTTCTACCTTTACCCAATAACAAGATTGAGGCTGACGGACAAGGTGTTGTTTGAGGCTGAGATAAATATCGCGAGAATAGTTAACTAGTTGAAGGTTTTTTTGCTCGTTAAAAATTGCATAAATACCAATTTTTCCCTGTAACGATTCTGGTAAATTGCCCGTCTCGTCAATATAAGATATAAAGTCTAGCTCAGAGAGAATAGGAATCTTTGTTTCGGATATCATCTTTATTTCCCTTTAGATTTACTATCGAATTTTTTGATAAATAGCACAGAGACGGCTAGGTTGGAATATTTTAGCTTTGAACATGAAATTAGGAGGAACATTGATGATAATATGATCGTCAGATTCCTGGTATTTTTCATATTCCCTTGGCATCCCTTTCGGTGTCCCCTCACTGTAGGGCACAGGTTGAAATAATAATTCTGTAAACTCAATATCTTGGCATTGGATTTGTGTCGCAATTTGGTTGCGGAAGGTTTCGCCAATCAATAAAGCAAATAAGTTTTCGCGAGCTTCTGGATCGAGAACGAAGCTACTATTAAAGTTATTAACAATTTTTAATCGAGCCATCTTGAACGGGAGTGGGAGGTGACAACAGGGATGATTATAGCCTGTCGGGTGCGTTATTACTCTCAACAGCCAGAAGATTACTTATTTTGTCCATCTTCCACTCCCCCCACTCCCCAGTCGGTATTCTTTTCTCTTGAAAGTAGGGGGTGGGGTGGCTTTGGCATCTTGGATGATTGGCGATGCGATCGCGCTAATAGGACTGACGCAGGGAGTCAGAAACCCGGTTTCTTCCTTAACATCGATCGTCTCAACCGATGATTTTGTCTAGAAACCGGGTTTCTTCCGCGCTAATAGGAGTCAGAAACCCAGTTTCTTCCTTAACATCGATCGTCTCAACCGATGATTTTGTCTAGAAACCGAGTTTCTTTGCCTAACTCCTGATTTTAATTGTTTCCTGCCCTAACTTTATTTCTTTCTGCTCGGCAATCTCGACTGCCATTATCGAGGCTATTTTGGACTTTGCATCTTTCGTAAGTAATCTGGGCAGCGGAATAGTTGGGGAGTTGTGTCTGTTTGGCTAGGGATTGGTTGAAATAATCGAGTGCTTCTTTATCTTTGTCTTGACGTACTAATATCTGGGCTTTTAGGTATAAAACCTCTGGATTATTTGGCGTTAATTGGAGGGCGCGATTTACATAGTCGAGTGCTTCGTCGTATTTTTTGAGATCGCGCTTACCCACTGCTATCCCCCGATAGGATAAATATTTGGGGTAACCGTAATTTTCTAACTTTTGAATTGCTTGGGCGGGATCGGAAAATGGCAGATTTACGGCTAACATTAAATCCATGTAGCCTGTGATTAGGTTGAATTCTGGATCGTTAGGATCGCTTTTTTTGGCTTCATCTAAATATTCAAACACTTTCTGTAACTTGCTTACCGCCCTGACTGGTCCATCTTGTTCAAAATCAGCAGCCCCTTCTAAAAAATGACCCACTGCCATATATAAGTTACCGCGCAAGGAATCGGTAGCAGCTAGTTTTTCAGCGGTTGTTCTAGTTTTGCTAGCGTAGGTTTTGAAACTATCGAAATTAGGCTTACTCTGCGATTTGGCATCAAGATAAGACAAAGATGCTAGCAAAGCATAAACTAGAGGTTCATTCCCTTCAGTAGACTCTGCTTTTTGCAGATAATCTTTAGCCTTTTTATAGTCTCCATCCTTGAATATTAATTCAAAAGCAGTTTCGGTATTGTCGCCAATGGCACGGGGATTACTGGTACGAAAGGGATCGCCAGCAAGGGTGGGTTGTGATAAAAAACCAAGCAAGACAACCGCTGCACCAGCAAAAGCTGTTACTGTTCGTTTTGGTGTGGCAAAGCAATCGATCATTGTTATCCAAAAATAACTCTCGGTTAAACCTTGACGTTAGAATTGATTTGATGTTCCATTAGGGAATCCTTGGGAAAATCAATGTAATAATTAAAAGGAGGCGATCGCTCCCTCAACTTAGCCGATAAATAAAGCTATTTTCAGGTATGTGAGGTACAGAGAAACCCGGTTTCTCAAAGAAACCGGGTTTCTGGGCTGTGCTTTATAAACCTGGAATCTGCTGTAATTCTAGGGATCAACCTTACCGATTGTAGCCCAGTGCGATCGCAAAGCGTTGCTCCAAGGAGATCGCACTCTATACCTCAAAACAATATAATGTCTCTGACAGATTCTGAATGCTATATCTCAAAAACCTCTCGTACCACCCCCCTGCTACCCCTACCCCGATCTTAAAAGCTTTGAATCTGGAATTAGCACCCCAACAACTAGGACTAGTAATTGGTCCTTCTGGCTCAGGTAAAAGTACATTATTAGAAATATTAGCAGGGTTAGCGGAACCCACAGGAGGTAATATATTCTGGCGAGATCAGGATTTAATCTCTGATGACTTACAACAGTTGGGGGGATTAGTATTTCAGTTTCCCGAAAGACACTTCTGCGGTAGTACGGTTTTAGAGGAATTGCGCCTTGGGCATCCAGAGTTGAGTACTGAAAAAGTTTACGAAGCACTACAAGAAGTTGGATTAGCAAATTTATCCCTAAATGCCATCCCTCATGCTTTAAGTGGAGGACAACAGCGAAGGCTTGCTTTAGCCGTCCAACTCATTCGCCAACCAACCATGTTAATGTTAGATGAACCAACCGCAGGTTTAGATTGGTCAATGCGCCGTCAGTTAGTCAATCTTTTGGCAAAACTGAAAACCCATTGGACACTATTAATTGTCACCCACGATGCGGGCGATCTATTGCCAATTGCCGATCGCTGTTGGACAATTAAACAGGGAGAATTAGAAGCCGTCGATCCCACCTCTTTAGCCAAAAAAACAACAGTTGTTAGTTGTTAGTTATTGATTATTGGTTATTGGTTATTTATTATTGGTTGTTTATTGTTAATCTGCTCTTTCCTTTGCGCTCTTTGCGTTAAAAAAAATGTCTTATATTCAACCGATATCCTCTATCAAAGATCTTAACAATTTCAAAAATAACTCAAGCTCAACAGTACCCAAACACCCATGACAAGTAATCTAAATACTATATTATTGCCAGAAAAGCAGGAGATTTGGCAAGAAACTCTAAATTGGCAGCCGGACGAAACACAGCAGCAAATGTTTCAATCTATTTACGATGAAATCTTAGCCGTTAACCGCCACTTAAATTTGACTCGAATAACTGAACCAGATGAGTTTTGGGAAAAGCACATCTGGGATTCTCTGCGAGGAGTGAGATCCTTATTAACCTCAGTGAATTCTCCACTCAGAATTATTGATATCGGTACAGGGGGAGGATTTCCCGGATTGCCAATTGCGATAACATTTCCTCAAAGTTCAGTTACCTTACTAGATTCTACCTGTAAAAAAATTACCTTTCTCGACCAATTAATTGCCAAATTAGGCATTAACAACGTTGAAAGCATAATGGGAAGATCGGAAGATATTGGCAGACAAAAAAAGTACCGACAAACTTACGATATTGCCTTAATTCGTGCCGTTGGCTCCGCTTCTGTCTGTGCTGAATATGCCCTACCTTTCCTAAAAGTTGGCGGATTAGCGATTCTTTATCGAGGTAATTGGACAGATGAAGAAATGGAGGGACTCAAGCCAGCGGTTGAACAGTTAGGAGGAGCAATTGAATCGATCGAACAATTTACTACACCCTTAAGTAATAGTATCCGTCATTGTTTATATTTACGTCTTATTTCACCCACTCCGGTGAAATTTCCCCGTGGAGTTGGCGTACCCGCACAACATCCTTTATAGGTTGGGGAGTGGGGAGTAGGTTTTGTCCGGAATGCGATCGCTCCAGCCAGCAAACTAGATCAAAAGTACTATTTTTTCCCTCGTCTCCCTCAAAAAGAATGTTCTTCACATAACTTAACAAATAAATAATGGCTGAAAGCCGCTTAACTTCGTGAAATTTATTGAGATTAATTCCTAATAATTTACGAGATTGCGTCGTTTCAGCGATCGTGGTAGAATAATCCAAAGGAGGGCTACTGACCTTTAGCAGGTTTTATACATTATGGTGAGTCATTTCAAGATTTTATCATCTCAATGAGAGTCTGAAAGGTTTTTCTGTAGATATGGCGATGTAAAAACCGATTAAACACATCAAAAGTAGCCATCAAAATTATTAGCTCAAGATCATGCCATTACTGGCAAACACTTGCTCCAGATTTTGCACTTCATACTTCTAAATTCAGCCTTCGTTTGACCGAGCTTTATTTTGCAGGAAATCACCCACATATAGCCAGATAAATTTTGCTGTGGCATCAGGATCGATCCTTTTGAGTGCTTCAGCAATTTCCACGACGGTTTCGGCAGTGGGATCTCTAATCCTGTCAGAGAATTGCGATCGCGTAAAGGATGAGGGGTGCGATTATCTTGGCTCTAACAACTTGCACCACTTACAATAACCCGACAGTGGTTAAAACCACTGTCTAATAGCTCAAGTCAGTTAAAACTGACTGGCATAATAATTTCAGTCCATTTTAATGGACTTGAGCTATTAGCCGTAGAATTAATTCTACGGCGGGTTGTAAGGCTTACCGACAATGGTGCAAGCTCTCAGTTGAAACCGACTGAATGAAAATTTAAGTCAATTTTAAAAGAGGCTCAAAGAATTAATTTATCTGTAGGGTGCGTTATCTAACGCACCCCATCTTTCCCCCAAAACCTCTGCGCACCTCCCCACCACCCTCTGCGCACCTCTGCGTTAAAAAAAACATATCATCCCCACACTAAAGAAATTGATAAGAAACATTTCCACCTCCTTGACACTGTATGTATTATACGTGTAGCATAAAAGAGATTGCCCCACAAACGGCAACAAATTGTCCATCACAAAAAGCACAAAAGGAGAAAATCCGATGATTCCCCTCCAAAACATCCGTAACATCGGGATATCAGCCCATATCGACTCCGGAAAGACAACTCTTACGGAGCGAATTCTCTTCTACACTGGCAGAATCCACAAAATTGAAGAAGTAAGAGGAGGGGGTGCAGGTGCGACAATGGACTTCATGGAATTGGAGCAAGAAAAAGGCATCACTATCACTTCTGCTGCAACAACTTGCATGTGGCACGATCTCCAAATTAACCTGATTGATACTCCCGGGCACGTCGATTTTACTATAGAAGTAGAGCGAGCTTTGCGAGTACTTGATGGTGGAGTTATGGTACTCTGTGCAGTTGCAGGTGTTCAATCTCAATCTATTACCGTAGACAGGCAAATGAAGCGCTATCGAGTGCCGCGTATTGCCTTTATTAATAAGATGGATAGATTGGGTGCAAATCCCTTCCGAGTTGTGCAAGCACTGCGAGAGAAATTGGGGTTAAATCCCTTCTTACTTCAGCATCCTATCGGTAGTGAGGATACCTTTACTGGCGTTATCGATTTAATTGAAATGAACGCCCATTATTTTGAAGGAGAAAAAGGAGAAGAGCATCGGATTGTGCCAATTCCAGATTATTTACAATCTGAGGCACAAGAAGCACGAGATCAACTCCTCGATCGCATTTCCATCTTTTCCGAACCGATGATGGAATTGTTGATTGATGGTAAAGAAGTTCCCAAAGAATTAATTTGGGATACCATTCGCCAGGGAACCTTAAATCATCAACTAACTCCAGTGCTAATTGGTTCCGCTTATAAAAATAAGGGGGTGCAGAATCTACTAGATGCGATCGCGCTTTATCTACCTTCTCCTATGGATCGTGAGGTAGTGCAAGCCTTTGACGTTAAAACCAACGAAACTGTTGAAGTTTACGCTGATCCAGATACTTCCCTAGTCGCCATGGCGTTCAAACTTACCGATGAAGATACGGGACAATTAACCTATACTCGCATCTACTCCGGTACTCTCAAAAAAGGCGATACCGTCTACAATACTCGCACAGGCAAACGATTGCGAATTGGGCGATTTGTCCGGATGCACGCCAATCATCGACAGGAAATATCGGAAGCACCAGCAGGTAATATTGTGGCGCTAATTGGGATTGACTGTAATTCTGGCGATACCTTCTGTTCGGAAGGAGTTAATCTCTCCTTAGAAGGTATGTTTGTACCGGAGCCAGTGGTAACTCTTGCTGTCACTCCCAAACATCAAGATGATATGGATCGAATCTCCAAAGCCATCCATCGCTTTACGCGAGAAGATCCAACTTTCCGCGTTAAAGTTGACCCAGAATCCAAACAAACCCTAATTTCTGGAATGGGAGAATTGCATCTAGAAATCTACATCGAAAGAATGAAGCGGGAATACAATGCTGAAGTTTATGTTGGTGCGCCTGCGGTTGCTTATCGAGAAACAATTTCCCAACCAGCAACATTCGACTATACCCTGAAAAAACAAACAGGAGGTTCCGGTGATTTCGCCCATGTCATCGGACGAATTGAACCCTGTGATGAACCCTTTGTTTTCGAGAATCGGGTAGTTGGCGGTGCAATTCCCAAACAGTTTATTTCCGCTTGCGAGAAAGGATGCCACGATGGTACTCAAAGTGGACTGTTAATTGGGTATCCCGTGACTGGAGTTAAAGTAATTTTAACCGGAGGTGACTATCACAATGTTGATTCTTCGGATTTAGCATTTCGCTCCGCAGCCAAGCAAGGTTTCTTGCAAGGCTTTAGAAAAGCAGCACCCATTATTTTAGAACCAATTATGCTAGTGGAAGTGGAAACACCAAACGAGTATGTGGGCAGAGTACAGGGAGATTTATCTTCTCGCCGTGGAATGTTACTAGGTTCTCAAACGATGGAAGGTTACTCGGTAATTCGTGCCGAAGTGCCATTGAAAGAAATGTTTGGTTACGCGAAAGATTTACGATCTTTTACTGCGGGGCAGGCTAGTTTTTCCATGGAGTTTGCTAGTTATCGACAGGTTCCTCCTGTGCAACAGACTCAGTTAGTTGGTGGGGGTGTGCGATGATGCGGTGAATTAATGTGGGGGTGTTGAAAAAGTCAGATTTAGACAATCCATGGATTAATTAGTTATTTAACCCTGAAGAAATGATGAGCTTTTCTTCTTGACAATTTCCCCAATTATAACCGGAATTAATAGTTGCCTCCAAAAAAGGTGTAATGAGGGTTTGAAGTCAAAAAAAATCCCCTTCCCCTGCCTCAGCAGGGTGGAAAGATTCATAACTAAAAAAGCAATGGCAATCGCAGTTTGAGAAGTATGAGGTAGTTTAGCCATGACTCGATTCAAGCTATATCTACGTTTAGAAACTCCAAATTTTCCTTCAATCGTATTACGAACCCTCTCATCTTATTGAGCTTGCTTTTTCTTTGAGGCACTGACATTAGCTGGTGGCCTCCCCAAGGGAGGACCACTGATTCTAATTCCTCTTTCTTTACAGAAGGCTCGATTTTCTCTTGTCCGATAAATTCGGTCAACATGTACCGATTCTGGATAGACTCCTCTGGCTTCTTTAAATGCTTCTACTTGCGCTTTTAAATCGAGTGATTCATTAAAGTTATTCCAGTCTATACGGTCTAAAAATACATATCCATCTCGACAAGAAACCGATAGTTTCGCTACTACCATGAATGCGAGCGCGAAAGGAGCCAGAACTATTCCACAGCCTTTTGCCCATCGTCTTTTTCCTCTTATTCAGCAAACCCTAGTTAGCGACTCTCCAATATTCGTTCAATTCTCGATAGGATGGTTTTTGCCGTCTTCTTAGCAGAATCGCTTGATTTACAGTCATCAGTAGATACACGAATTATTCTTACGCCCTCATCCTCCAAGTGACTAAAGCATTACCCAGTCGAGTGTAAGCATTGGTTTCATCTTGAAATTGCTTAAAGTAGGCAGCAAATGCTTCAGATAGGTCATTTTTTTTGACAAAAGCTGACGGGGCGATCCCTGATGAACTGATCGTAAAATTGACATTTAAGCTGATATGAATTCTCTTGAAGATTAAGGCAGTAAACTAGAGCATCTTTAGACGAAATGAGTCTCTTTAAATGAATCGCCAGTTCTTGAGAATGGGTCAATCCGCCCAGAATGCTTTCTTGTCCAATATCTGAATTTCTGCTGTCATGGATCATGTGGAAATAATAGAACTCTGATCTGATTTTGTGTGGTGATTGTCCATTGGATAGGCGTTCAGAAATTCGTTGCCAAAGACAGGAATACTCAACTGAGACCAGCACCTCTGCCCAAAAGCGAAGAAATGCGACCAGCCCCACCTGACAATGCTTTTCACCCAGACAACCGATCATGCACTGATAGCTCTCATTTCTAACCTTTTGAGTGGTTGGTGTTTCCGGTGTTATTAGTATCATTTCAGAAGTCGCACCTAAATTGAGCAGATCTTGGAAAAGTAGCTCTCGATGAGAAGGTAGGGGAACCCCTTTTGTATTGCGTGGAAATTCCTCATTCAGAATCCCTCTAACTGTCCGTTTGATCCCCTCATCAGTCAGAGCATCAATCACAAATTCGTAAAGGTTGACGATAGAAAGCGATAAAAAGCGGCGCTGGATAAGAATTGCCAGCAGGTCTTCCCAAGCGATCGCATCAATCTGGCTAAACAATGGATGATTTCTAAACTTCGTAATCAATGAAATCTCGAAATCGTTGAGGGTTTCAATCATAATTTTTAACTCGTAAATAGGATTTTCAGATCATTTCTCCAATTGCGGTTTGGATTTGGATAAAAGCGACGAGCAACTTGCCACATCAACTCAAAATCTTTTTGTAAGGTATCCGTGATGAGTTGATTGGCAGAGTTTAGCGTCAGCTCTAATTGGAACGTATTAATAGCAAGCGATCCGTGGAGAAAAGGTGCTGCCAACATATAACTACCAGCTCGATAAATTGCTAGAGAAGGAAGCGTATCATACAGCTTAATCTCGATAAGTTTAGAAGTGTCTGAAACTCCGATGATTTTCTCTAACGTCTCCAGATTGGCAATTACGCAATCTCGAATATTAATCTCATCCCCGATGCTGCTATTGGCATACCTCCTCAGAACCTCTTCTCTCAGTTTTGCTGCTTCGGAATAGGGCCAAGCTAGCAATATTCTGACCTGAACGCCATTTTGGAGGCATCGAGTGAGATGTTCAAAATAGTCATTCAAATTGGGTGCAAAGGTTTGGAGAATATCTACTTGCTTATGTTCTGAATTGTCCGAATCGATCAAATTATCAATTGCTTTTCCAAAGGCATCTCTAGGAAAATTTGGATAAATGTAATTCAAGCCGATTTCCGAAAAGAATATATCGTTGTTCTGGTATTGAAGATACTGCTCAGTTAAACGTTTATGAAGTTGTGGCAGCTTATGCCCTTTTCCCACAATTTTAAATTTTTTATAGATATTCTTTAGCCTTTGGGTAAAAGCTTCCTCTTCAATTGTTGAGTATGACGCAAGATAGGCTTCTAGCAATTCACTTTTAGTTGGACATTGAGCTTCTTGAAGACAGATGACTACGTCTGCTTCAAGAGAGGTCAATCCGTACTCTTGACAATTGCAAAGTGCTTCTAAGAAAGAATCCCAGCTCATAATCAGTCACTATTTGGCAACGGACAAAACGACAAGAGCATTCTGTGGCTCCCTTACACTTGATTACACTTTACTACACTTCCCCAATATTTACTTATCTCTAGATGTCATTCAAGATGATTATACCCTTTTAGAAAATTTAGTACCTATGCTAGATACGTTCCAGTCAGCCCTTTATCAGCGGCTACAAACATTTGAATTGGATGACCCAACCCATGAGTTTGGGTTTACCCGCCATCTCATGAAAAATCAGGGTTGGACCCTGACCTATACCCAAAGGGCGATCGCAGAGTATAAAAAGTTTGCCTTTCTCACGGTCGTCGCCAACCATCAGATAGTGCCCTCTGATCAGGTAGACCAGGTATGGCACGCCCATGTGCTCCTCACTCAGTCCTACTGGGAAGAGTTTTGCCCAAAGGTGTTAGGAAAAAAACTACATCATCATCCAGCACGGGGGGGACGGGTAGAACGGGCAGAATTTCATCACCTCTACACGAAAACCATCGCAAGTTATCGGCAATTTTTTGGCTCTCCACCCACCGACATTTGGTCGCCCCCAGATGTGCGGTTTGGCGCAGAGTTGAAAATGCAGCGAGTGAGCTTAAACGACCATTGGGTCATTCCCAAGCGATTCCCTCACTTGAAGTTTGCCCAACCCCTTAGTATCTTTGTCCAACCCTTCAGTATCTTTGCCATTATTACCTGCATGACAACAATTGCCTGGATCCGTGCAGCTCAAGGATCTCCCATTGGGCAGGTGGCGCGTGATGTACCTGCCAATCAGTTTGTTATTCCTATTTGTGGATTTGTCATCCTGGGACTGATATTACGTTATATAATTCGCAGCCCCAGCCAGCAGCCCCAAAAACCTCAACTGGATATATATAAAATCGCTTATTTAGCAGGTGGGGACTCACGAGCAGTGGAGTTAGCGATTACACAACTAGTACATCAGGGATGTCTACGTCCTAATGTGCGAAATCGGACATTTGCAATCGAAAAGCTACTACCTTACGAAGCAGCTACTTTAGAACGACAAGTGATGGAGCAGGCTCAACGAACTCCAGTTCTAAAGGAGCTACGGCAAGCTAGCAAATACAACACGAAATTTCTCAGAAGCTCCCTGGAGCAGGAGAAACTTTTGATGACAGGGTGGGCAGCTTTTATGGGAGCAAGTTTTGTACTCTTCCTTTTTATATCAATTTTCGGTGGAATATTGATGGTAGCTGTAAGAAGTCTTCTAGGTATTCAACCCTCAGAGATGAATATCTTTGCAGTTTTACATTGGTCGATTGGTATTGTTACTTTATGCTGTATTGTACCTGGTTTCCGCACCCGTTGGGGCGGTCGAATACTGGCAGATATCCAGAAAAACCACGATGTCTACGATGTGATGCAACGGTTTGCCCTTTATGGGTACACCGTGCTTTCCGGGGGAGCGCTGGATGATTTAAAGCAGATTTTTAAGGCAGAAGCAGAAGCGGCAAGCGGTGGTTGTGGTTGTGGCTGCTAGCTTGATCTCATCTGGAAAATTGCCAAATGTTCTTCCCCTTTACGACGAGCAATCGAGTCTTGCGCTGTCTTAAACAGGAGGATATCAAAGTGCGGGGCAAAGAGATCTAAAACCGCTTGCGGCTTTATGCAAAATGGAGGACCATTTGCCCGAGAATGGGTATAAAACAGAGCAATTAGTTGACCGTTAGGACGTAATAAGTTTTTGACAACTTGTACATATTTTGGTCTCAGCGTTGCATCAATGGTACAAAAACAAGTATGTTCCAATACGTAATCAAAACTATTGAGGAACTCGGCTTCCAATTCAAAAATATTGCGCTGTAAAAACTGAGCATCTAGTTCTCGTGCCTTGGCAGTAGCACGGGCACGCTCAATTGCGCTGGGCGCAAAATCAAACCCGACGACATCAAACTCTGCCGTTGAAAATAGCATTGCATCCTGCCCACTGCCACAGCCCAAAACTGCGATTTTGCCCACTTTTGGGGCTTGAGCGGATGCCAAAAGATTGATCAATGGAGGAGCTGGGCAACCCAAATCCCAACGATCTTGACCTTCCTGGTACCGTTTTTCCCAAGCGTCAGCGGTGAGGTCAATCACGCTTTAACTCCAAAACTGCAAGATTATGACTAATTTTCATAAGTTTAACTCATTGCAACGCATAAGAATTCAGATGGAGCGGACTGACCTAAACCTTTAGTAAAGTTCCAGATTTATCCCTTGAGGATTGGACAGTATAAATCGAGGGGAATTGAGATATCACCTACCGCAGTCACCGATATAGAACGGAAGTTACCCCCGGAGTTCGTACTTTCGTCGGCTGAAAGTATTGATATATATGAGATAGAGGCATTTCATCATAGTTAAGTTAACTTAACTTAACCATATTATTTCTGGAATCAGGTAGTTAATGACTAGTGTCAGTGTGGGGGAAAAGCTCAAACAACGACGTAAATTGCTCAATTTGACATTGAAAGAGGCTCTACCTTTTCTGTAGCATCTTCTAAGGCAGGAACCTGTTTTTCGGTTTGGTTAGTTTCCAAATATTCGATTGCTCTATCAAGGTTAAATACGCTCATCACCTAACCCTCGTTACTAAAAACTTACCTCTGAGTGTAGTACCACCAGGAATAGAAAATATACTTCTGGAGGGAACCTCTCCCATCACTCTGATTCCATTTAAGAGAAATGCTGTTTCCTCTGATAACTGAATTACAAAGTTCTGTTTATCTCCAAAGACACCAACCAACAATTATCATTGGTTTACGGGTGACTCACATGCCAAGGCATCAGCTAGGTTAATGAACTTCCTGGGGCTTCCCTTGGTAGATGATGAGGGGTATATAAATGAGTCAGATGTAAACCTCCCAGTTCAATTTAGAGTTGCTGAGTTTCAAAAATGGATTGGAAAGGGAACTATAAGTTATAACCCCAAACTAGATACAAGTGGGTATGACATGGCAATTCCTTTAACGAGCTTAAAGGAATTGCCATTGGGTAACTACACGGTTAAATTCCCCAATGTGGCACTTACAGGCGATCTAAAAGTAATTACTTCCCGTTCAATGCACGATAGAACGGGAATTGTCGCATCATTAATTGCTAAGGCAAAAGCATCAAATTCAGAAAATGTTGTTTTAAAAATCCCTCCTGGAGGCGAGCAAAAAGAATGGCAGGAAATGACTATTATTGAGTTTTTAGGACAACAGTTACAAATTGCAGTTGATAGTTTAAAGTCAGCTTATCCCAACAATCAAAACGGTTTTAATTGTGTAAGTGAGTTTTTAAAAGACATAAAAATACCGTGGTTGAGTGATTTTAAAAATCCTGAATGTTACCGCGATCGCAAATGTCAGGTTGATGAACAAGCCCAAGACACCATATCCAGATTAGTCAGGGAAGTTAATAGTTTTTGGCGACATGAAGAACTAGGGTCTAACATTCGCCCCAATGTGTTTGTTGACACATTATTTGCGGATGAAGAAGTAGTAAAAGAACAAATTGATACAGCCTATAAAGACCGAGAAATTTATCGTTCAGAGATGAAAGAAGCAATTGAATGGAAAGATGCTAACAATGGTAATTACGAAAAACTTTTACAAGTAAGTTCAAGGTGGCAAAAAATAGCTCTGGAAAGGATTGAAACCCCATATTGGTATCCATTAACAGGGCGATCGTGGGCAGCAGCTTATTGGCGAGTAGCTAATGATGCTAGTTCAGGTGGGGCGGGGATGGTTTTTACCATGTTTTTTGATTATATTTTGGAGGAATTAAGAGAAGCGCAAGAGAAACCAGCACCAAAATTTGTTGACATTTATGGTGTTCAATATTACTCATGGTCAGCACCACAAGACAAGCCATGGCGCGGTCAATTGGTTAATGTAAAATTTTTGATGGCTCCTAGGGGAAAAAATGGAGCCGAAGTTTTATCGGCAGACATGCTGTACCCCAACGCCACCAAACAATTTGGATGGCATCCCGCAGGGCTTGTCAAAGATAGCGATCGCCCTAAAATAACAATTGGCGAGACTAGACAATACCTGGTATATTCGGTAAGATTTAGGAAAGCACAAACCACTGCTTTTATTTTGCTTGACCCAGAAATTTCTGAGGAAGACAAGCAGGTAATCCTTGACATTTATTCGTAACCCAGATGAACTTACTGACTGATATTGCACTAGAAACTGATTTGCCGTTAAAAACGGTAAAATTAATTTTTGATTTGATTGAAGAAAAGGCTAAAAGTCTTCTTCAAAACTCTGATGAACCTTTTGAATTCTTCGGCTTCACTCTTTCTGCCAAAAATTACGGGCAATTTGAGCGCCGCAAACGGAATGGTGAACCTAATGTAATCCCAGCTCAACGCCGGATTAAGGTGGTGGTTTCAGAAGAATTGACCGCTTCTATCCAAAATGATGAGGTAAAAGTTGTTCCACTTGGTGACGAAACTCCTACAAAAGTTTGGAGTACTCCTGCTTCTGTTCCACCAATTCTTCCTAAAGACCAACCTACTCCACCCACTCCCCCTGCTCCCGCTACTCCACCTGCTCCAATTCCGCCTGGATTAAACATGACTGAATCAAGCGAGATCGTCAACTTGCTAAATACTGGCTGGCTCCCATCAGCCTGGAAAAAAACCGAGGGTTCAAGGAGCATGAGTTAAACCAGATTGCTAAACTGGTAACAGAACATCAAACATTTTTGCTGGATGCTTGGCATGATTACTTTGACGCTTGAGACAGATCCCGTTGCTAGCCAAGTCACCATTACAGATGACAAACTAATTGTCGATCTCGCTGATGGTCGTAGTATCAGTATCCCATTAAATTGGTATCCTCGCTTAATGTACGGCTCGCTCAATGAACGCCAAAACTGGCAGTTATTGGCAGATGGTTATGCAATTGAATGGAGTGATTTGGATGAGCATATTGGGATTGAGGGTTTGCTAGCAGGTAGGCGTAGTGGAGAAAGTCAAAAATCCTTAGAACGTTGGTTAGCAACACGTAATTATTCAGCGAATAATGTAACACCAATCTAACTACTCAAAATTCATACAATAGCGATTTCAATCTTCAATTCATCCTCCGTTATCTTGGCGGTGCGGATAATATCATCAGGAACTAAGACACTCATAAAAATTTTGCTAAAAATTGTATTTTATATAATTCTAGTACAGCATAAAGCCTTGCGATAGCGAAGCGCTGCTGCAAGGCTTTACGCTGTAAGTCTTCTCGCAGCTTCTTATTCCCGCAGTGCGATCGCACCTTCACTTATACCATAAAAAAAATTACTCATAATGAGTCCACATCCGCAGAATCTTCACCGTATTTTGTGACTCAATCACCTCATAGACGAGACGATGCTGAACATTAATGCGTCGCGAGTAAGCACCGGATAAATCCCCCACCAGCTTTTCATAAGGTGGGGGATTCTGAAATGGATTTATTGCAATGATATCGAGTAGTGCTTGTGCCTTATCTCTTAAGTTACTTTGAGTCAATTTTTTAGCATCTTTCTGAGCCTGTTTTGTGTAAACTAATTCCCAACTCACCATTCCAACTCCTGACTGCACTCTTCAATTGGAGTAGCCAAACCAGCACGAATTGATTCCCGCATTCCTGGTATCGAAAGCAAATATAACGTCTCCTGAATCGCCAACCAATCTGCTTCTGACAGTAAAATCGCGTTGCTGTTTTGGGAAGTAATTACAATCGGCTGATGGGATTGACTCACAGTATCAATCAAATCTTGCAATCGCTGTTTGGCTTCATTAATCGGAATCATCGCTATCAATATGGTAAATTAAAGAATCTTAATTTTAGTTTGCTGGACTACTATGGTTCATTCCAGTTTTCGATCTGTAGTCCGGGAATGCGATCGTAATGACGAATATTATTCGTAATCAATACGCAGCCTTCTGTAAGTGCAATACTGGCAATCAATAAATTAAAATCAGCCACAGGTTGTCCTGTTATACGAAATTCGGCTTTTAATTCTCCAAAGCGTTTGAGGGCATTATAGTACCAGAATGGCTAGTTTGGGAGAAAAACTCAAACAACGACGAGAATCACTCCATGTGACACAGCGGCAAATTGCGCTGGAATTGGGCGTGACTGTAACTACTGTGCAAAACTGGGAAGCTGGCAGATATATCCCAAAGCTATCTCCCATGGGAATGAAAGACATGGAGTTTCTCCTAAAATACTTGAGCATTGCCAACAGGCAGTACAGATCCCAATGTATGGTGTCAATGGCTCGATGAATGTCACCCATGCCTTAGCAATAGTATTATTTGAATGGCGGATACAGCATTCAACATCACCAGTCCCTTCTCATAACCAGAATCAAAGTAAAATTATGCTGGTGAATCCGTAATTGTAGCTTTGATAAACATGACAGAAAGGCAGGCAATAGAAAAATTATTATAGAATTAATCACCACCAAAGATGCAGCAAAAGTTGAAAGGTTTTTACAGCAAAAATCCCAGATGTCTGAATTGCGATTCTTGTGTTGTGGATGGGAAGCAGTAAGACGGATAGAAAATGCTAACTCTCCCAGCTATGGAAGTTTTAAAGATAGTCGCGGTTACAAGTATAAAGTAAGTATGTTTTCTCAAGAAACTTTAATCAACGCGCGTCAAGATTGGCACAAGATACCATTCTTTTATGTTGATGTTATAGCAACTGCCAGGGCGGTTAAGTCATTGATCAGAGTCGAAATACACTGACAAAGTGACCAAAAATGCACTAAGCGCCTTGGCGACTGCTATACTTTATATCTTGAAGAGCCATAACCGATTAAGTAAAAGTGAAAATATGTCACCAAATTCACCAAAAAAAAGACTCAGAATCCAAATCATCACCAAACCAGCCCTAATCCGCTTGGCAATACTTTTCGCTATCTTGCTAATTCTGAGTATCTGGGGCTGGTTTACACTATTTTGGATGCCTGAACAAAGTTATCAAGCGCAACTCCCTCCCTTACAGAAATCAGAAATAACCCTAAAAAATGCCCTCCAAGAAGATGTTAAAAAGCTAGCTGATGATATTGGTATCCGCGAATTTAATCAGTATAAAAACCTTAATGCTGCTGCCAATTTTCTCGAAACTGCTTTTAGTGAAGTAGGATATGAAGTAAAAAGACAAGAATACCAGATAGATGAAAAATCATACTATAACATAATTGCCGAGAAAATCGGTATCAAAAAGCCCAATGAAATTGTAGTAATTGGCGGTCATTATGACTCTGTATTTGGCAGCCCTGGTGCTAATGATAATGGTACAGGTGCAGCAGCTACTTTGGAATTAGCGAAGATATTTGCTAAAAAAGAAAACAATCGCACGATTCGCTTTATTGAGTTTACTAATGAGGAACCGCCGTTTTTTTGGACAGATAATATGGGTAGTTTTGTATATGCCAAACAGTCACGCCAGGAAAAGGAAAACATTGTGGCTATGTTGAGTCTGGAAACAATGGGCTATTTCTCAGATAGCAAAGGCAGTCAAAAATATCCTTTTCCCATAGGACTATTCTATCCAGATCGAGGTAATTTTATTTGTTTTATTGGTAATATTAATTCTGGGGAATTAGTGAGGAATGCGATCTCATCCTTTCGTCGTCATGCTCAATTTCCTTCTGAAGGCGCTGTTTTGCCTAATTGGGTTCCTGGTGTTGGTTGGTCAGATCATTGGTCTTTTTGGCAGTCAGGTTACCAGGCAATTATGGTAACAGATACTGCTCCTTACCGCTATAATTATTATCATACAGAACAAGATACTCCCGACAAAATTGACTATAATAAGCTGGCAAGAGTCGTCGCTGGTTTAGCAGAAGTTATTTCTGACTTAGCAAGATAATCTGCTGTTAGTAAACTACAATTAGCGGTAAGCTGAATAGTGCCACTATCTATAAAGGTTAATTAGATTTATGAAATTTCGATCTTGGTTTACAACAATTACTGTTGCTTGTCTTCTCTGGACAATTAGTTGGGTATTTGCCCCAAGTGCTTTTGCCTTAGTACAACTTCAAGTATCAGATATTTCTTACAAGGAATGTCCCGCAAAGTTGGCTGAAGGGATTGTAGTAGCTGGCTCTAGCGCCCGCGCTAATTGCTTCTTAATTACAGGAAAAGCGATTAATAATTCTGGGAAAATGGTTGTCAATGCCGATGTTTTTGGTCGCATTTACGATGCCAATCATAACTCAGTTTTCCAAAACCGCACTCGCGTCGGTGGAATTGATGAAGTACCACCTGGCGTGAGTGATTTTGAATTGAGAATTTCGGTGGCAGAGAATCAACCCACGCCTCTAATACTGGAACAATTCAAAGCCTCTGGTTTTATAGGCATTGTCCGCCGCTGAGTTGAGGGGCGAGAGGAGGAGAGGAGAATTTTAATTCAAAACTCAAAACTCAAAACTCAAAACTCTCCTTCCCATTCCCCATTCTCTATAGCCTAACCGAACAATCCAGCCACGACTTGCAAGACTAAAATTGCGAGGATGGGAGACAAATCCATCCCGCCAATTGGTGGAATGAAGGAGCGAAAAATGTTCAGGTAGGGATCAGTAATTGGACTTAAGACAGAGGAAACCTGATTCATCCACTCAACCGTGGGAAACCAGGTTAACAGGATGCGGATGAATATCAGGAGCAAGTAGATTTGGAGGAAGTTGGCAAGGCTGTCAGTGAGAAGATTTGTAGCACTCATAACTGGAAAAACTGATTTACTAAATTGCGATCGCTTGCGAGTAAAGCCCAGCAGATCGCAGATTGACCTTTTAAGTAAGTTTAACGGATATCATCCCAATCTGGTTTCCCCATCTCTGGTGATATATACCCGAAATATCGCTCCCGTTGTGGAATTCCCGATTAAGAATCGAGCGATCGCTCCCGGTAGGGCAGATCGGCGCTACCATTGACTTGACCGAGTTGATCGCGCACATCATCAATCGCTGTATTAAGCTGGGCAATTTTATCCTCCAAGCTGCGACGTGCCATTTCCATGCTTTCTTCTGTCTGAAGCTCGGCTTTTTTCGTCTTGAGTGCTTTAGCTTCTGAGCGTTTCGCATTCAGCAAAGGCTGTTCGGTATCGTCGCTGTTATTGTTCCGCCTATCGGCTACCAATGCGCCAATAACTCCACCAACCACTCCACCCAATAGAATTCCAGCTAAAAATCCGCCTGTAAAACCATCACGCTGACTCATCAGAACACCTCCGTCGTCGGAAACTCTGTGTCTTTAGACCAGAGAGGAAGAGGCGGCAGCGGTTTTAACCGCCTACAATATTCAAAATCCATAGTTGTAACCATCCTTTTGTTTAATAAATACTCACGCACCTCGTATCCAGCTAATTCACCTTGTTGATATTCAATCCCTGATATTTCTGGGTTTTCCATTTGCTGCAAATCAAACCTAACCAACTCTTGAGAAATAGCGCTAATTGGTGCAATTCTTGACAGTTTGTCAACCCAATTTAAAGTTGTTTCAACTCGATGCTGAAGGCTTGGCGCTAACCAACCTTTTGGTCTGGTTCGATTGAGGAATCGAGCTTGACGATATCTTGTGTGTCGATTTCTACGACCACGACGCAATGAACGTCTGGATTCTAGAGAAGCTTTAATTGTTTGACCACGGTGGCTTAATTCGGCTACCCAAATCAGATTACAACCTGAAAGAATAGCTAATCCTGTTGTTTTAGAACCAGGGTCAATCTTCAGGATCAAAGGTTCTGGTGTGCCTGCTACCTCCTTATTCAAAATAATTGTGAACGGGTACAACCTAAAAACTTTAGCCTTGCCAACATTCAGTAACTTACGAGCTACGGATGGTTTGCAGGGTGTCAAATGTTTACGGTTGGTATCAAGAACAAAAACGTAATTTGCTAGTTTAGACATTGTTGCGTCTGACCTTTTCAGTAATGTTAGCTTTGACAAAGTTTTAAGAGCTTTTTAGACCTGCAACACTATCTCAGTGACAGAGCAGACTGTTTAATTGCAGATGACAGAGCAAGGGACTAGCTACGCATCCACGGGGTGTCGTGACTCGAAAAACGTAGTACTCGTGGTACTTAGTCTGGCAAGCATGGCTTCAACTAATCTCTTAGCTGAGAGCCACCGTGTCTTTAGACCGGGGTTGCTTACCTTCTTTTATACCTAACTTTTTTCCAGATTAACGGTTCCGTAACTAAACTGCCTAGTAATGGGAGAATGGCTAATGGCTAATTGCTAATTGCTAATTTTTAGAGATTATCAACAACAGTTTCCCACCCCTAGCCC
>NZ_JAMZMM010000343.1 GCF_024178385.1 Limnofasciculus baicalensis BBK-W-15
ATCTATTTTATCTTTTTCTTCTTTTTGAAAAGAATTAAGTTGTAAATAAGGCTTTCCTGAATAAGTATATTGTCTGGATAGCATTTCTTTAGAAATCATAAAATCTCCTTTTCTTGTTAATGAATATTTTGCTGTCTGAATCGCTGATTAACTATTCACTAGGCTGCGCGTATACAAAAGTTTCCCCTGCGGTGTGCGCGGCACTTCCTCTACCTGATGCCATTCTATCTGACAATCCTCACCCATCGCTAACTGAATCTGAGTACAAATATCAGCCATTTCTGATGCTACAGGTTCTCCATTAGAAACATAATAAATTTCAATTCGATCGAAATCTTTCTGTAAAACCTGAAATTCATCAACCCAATTCCGGAAGTAGAATTGGCGAGTAAAGTATCCCCCATCAACCAAAGTACCTGCCCTAGTTAAAAAATGGTCTTTCACCCTGCCCGTGACTCTTTCCAATGTTGGGAGTGGACTACCGCATTGGCAAGGTTTGCCGGGGATAGCCATGTCGCCAATTTCATACCGAATCAGTGGCATAGTATGGTTATGTAAAGTTGTTACTAAGATCCTACCTTCTTCTCCAAATCTTACAGTATTATTGTCTCGATCGACAACTTCTACATAATTATTAAAATTAAAAATGTGCATTTTGCCGCGAGAACATTCACCTGCGATTGCGCCTACCTCTCTCGAACCGTAGAAATCATAAACTTTACACCTAAACACGTCTTCAATTAACTCTCGCATGAATGGACGCAAAGTTTCAGCAGAAGTGTATAATATTTTGGGACGGTGGATGGATAAATTATTATTTCTGACAAATTTGGCAAGTTGATATAGAGAACCTGCATAAGCTTTGATTAATACTGGTCGTTCTTGATTAATTATTTCTACATATTTTTGCAAGTCTTCTTTGGTCATTTTAAAGGAATTTAAAAATGTCGTTGGCTGAATGAACTTTAATAATTTACCCTTGACACCTTGAGTATTAGTCTGACGCTTAATATCTTTAGTTGAACCCCATAAAATCACTTGAGGTAAACCCCCCAAATCAATTCCTAAAAACTGACGATAGTAAAATAGTTCTGTCGCTTCTCGCCATTCTTCAAATTCTCGATCTTGCATAATTGAAATCGGCTGCCCTGTTGAGCCACCTGAACTGTTTAAAAAACAATTTCGAGAGGCAATTTCATCGGACTTAAGTCTTTCAAAGTTATCGCGGATTAAGGGTTTAGTTAACAGAGGAAAATGAGCTAGTTCAGAATTACCCTCTCTCCAAAAATCTGCTAGGTTAGTATAGTAAGGAACCCGCAGAGTTGCATAGTCAAGCAGAGACTGTAAGTAAGCCTGAGATTTCCCCTCAGAACTTTGTAAAATCTCCTTGTAAAACAATTCCCGTTGTCTGGGGGGTTTCAAGGAAAGACTTCTGTAAGCGCCACGGGCTAATCGATAAATCTGACTTGGTAAATTCATAGTTCAATATTTTTCCTCTTGGCTAAGATAATTCAAAATTAGTAATTTTATCCATCCCCCATTTAAACCTTAGCAAACCCCAATACCTCAAGATATTTTTGAGTAGCAACTTCCAAAGTAAATTGCTTTAACCAGGTTGGATCGACTGAGCTAAATTTACCGGATAATACACTCAAAATTGCGTCTGCCATTGCTTTACTGTCACCCACTGGCACAAGTGAACCGTACTTGCCGTTGTCTAGAATCTCTCTCGGTCCGCTGGGGCAGTTTGTAGAAACTACTGGAATTCCTATAGCCATCGCTTCTATTAGTGCATTTGGCAAACCCTCCCAAGCTGAAGACAAGACAAAGACTGCTGCTTTTGCCATGTAGGCAGATGGATTTTCTGCAAAACCCAACATGGCGACATCATTTTTTAAGTCCAACTCCTGGACCAAAGCCTCAAGTTTTTGCTTCTGGGGACCTTGGCCTAAAATTATTAACCGACAGGGTTGTATCTTTTTTACTATAGCAAAGGCATTAATTAAAGTAGGAAAATCTTTTTGATCGTCCAATCTTCCCACTGCCAAAACCACTGGAGGTTCCCCAGTCTTAAACCAAGGGTGATTTAGAGATTCTTGGGATTTTTCTAATAGATTGGCAGTCACTGTCGGGTTATATATTGTTTCAATTTGCTGCGGAGAAATGCCCGTAACTTGAGCGAGATCATCAGCTACACCTTGGGAAACAGCGACAATTCCATCTGCCCAAGGATATAACAACCGCGCCAAAAGAGGCGATAAGCGATCGCTATTGCGACTTGGCCCATGAAGGGAGAGAGTATTCCGTTCAGATACCACTACTCTGACAGATATTCTAGATAAATATTTTGCCAGTATAGCTATTTCATTGGTGTAATGTAATGCTGATAGCAAAACGGAGGGACGTTCCCGTCTTAAGTAACTGGCAAGTTTCGGAAGCCCTGCGGGTAATTTTGGCGCTTGCAAATCTACAATTCGCACTTCTGGTGGTACTTGGGATAGATAAGCACCCTCTACTTTATTAAGTACTAAATCTACATCGATGCCTTTTTTAATAAACCCACCACTCAAGCTTACCATTACTCGTTCAGCACCGCCTCCAGAGAGGTTACGCAGGTAAATTGCAATACGTGGTGAAGTTATAGTCATGTTTGTCATCGTTTAATAAGCGATCTCTATAAACTTTACAGACAACGTTTCTAATTTCATGATTTATGGTTATTTTCCTATCAACTTCTGCCTGCTAATGGAAAAAGGACTCAGGAGAGTGCTTAACAGTAACTCCATTTCCCCCGCCGCTACTTTATCGTCTTTTAGAACTTTCCTATACTTAAGCCAATGGCACATTAATTTTCTCAAATCATTTGCCATATAACCAGGTATCACCAGAGGCATTTGCCATCGTTTATACTTTAGCATTCGTATATAATATCGACACAAACCGTTATCCCGGAAAAAACGCTTCAAATAGTCTCCATCAAAACGGGATTTAGGAATAACGTGATCCATCTCCATTTCTGGGTTAAACCAAATTTCCCAACCCCCCTCCCAAATCTGAGATAACATTTCGATATCTTCACTAGTCTGGGGCAAAAGTGGGCGTTCCGGAATACTTGCCAACCAAGCTTCTTTCCTGATGACAATTCCTGCCCCAGGGGGAAACATTTTGTAGATTGTATTCTTATACTTATAGTTATAACAATAAGATTCTTCTCCTTGAATTAGAGCAAAATACCGAGCAATTCGTTCAAATCCTACTGGAGGTTCTCCTTCAAACTTACCGTGAATTTGACCACCATAAGCACCTACTTTTGGATATTTTCTTGCAAATCTATAAGCTGCTGCTACCCAGTTTTGGTTAGGTAAGTTGTCATCATCGAGGAACCCAATCAAAGGACTATTTGCATGTTTAACAGCACAGCGTCGCGCGAAGGCAAGTCCTTGTTCCGGTTCCATATAATATTTAATTGGGTAAGCTTTAGAGGAATTGTATTGGTACTCTTCAACTACTTTTGCCGTATTGTCTTTGCTGTTATTGTCAACTATAATAATTTCCCAGTTAAATGTCTCAGTGCCAATTTGAGAATGGAGTTTTTCCAAAACATCAGGTAAACGATTTTCTCCGTTATAAGTGCAGATCGCGACAGTAAAGTCTATCATGGTGAATTCCGAATTTGGCAATACTATTAACAAAATTCACCCAGACTAGATTTTTTTAAATCCAGCCAGGATGTCGTCAATAGATACTAATTGCGTCGTCTCTCCCCAGAGACTAGAAAAGATACGATCTTAACTCAACAAAATTGATAGTGTCAAGAGTAAATTACAGCGGATTCACCATTTGCCCGCCCTACACATTTCTTTACTTAAGAAAGAAAGTGAGGAGTAAGGATTTGGGATCTGGGACTTTAAAACTAATTGATTGGTTAAAGAAAGCATAAGCATACTACAGAAATTGATTTTTTGTCTTTTCTTGGGAATCCCATCATTTAATAATCATAAGGATTAGCAGGTTCAGGAATTTCTTTGATAGAATTTGCCTCAATCGTTAATTGACGTTTGTTATTGAAGGTTTCCGTAATCATTTTACCTTCAACTTGAATCCAAGTATCCGGCTTGTAACTATCGCGAGTTCCCTTTAGTTTGACAGGTAAACTAACAGGATAAGCATCCGCCGCACAGCAGGTAATTACAAAACGAGTAATTAATAAGTATTGGGCTGACAAGTCTGGAGGATAAACCACAAAACCATTTATATTGACTTTTTGATCTTGATAACTATCAGGTTCCGGATTAACGTTAAGTGTCCTAATCCAGCCAATTAGCGATCGCTCTTCTGGTTTGCTAGTCTTGTGAAAGGATTGTGCTTGGACTCTGGTGCTTGTTAATGATTCCGTAACTCCTCGCTGAATCGCAGTTTGGCTGGTAAATACTTTGGGTTGCACAAGTAAGGCTAAAATTGCCGTAAATACTAACAACCCACTACTCCAACCAGGAGGAAAAAAGCTGATATGTTGAGGAATTCCTGTATTCCTAAATCGGCGTTTCAGTAGTTGAGGGAGAAACTGGAATGCTTTAAAAGTTGCTAGGGCTAGCAAAATTATGCCAGTATTGAGAACTAATAAAAAGTAATTGGGGTGAATTAGTAAGCGTAATTCGCCTGTTAACCAATATTTGATTAATAAAGCACCCCATATCGCCAGGGCAATTATATCTAATAGGGGGAGCCAAAATTTTTGCGTCATCATTGGTGATTGGCAATGGGCTTAAGCCCATTGTTATTGGTGATTGGTTATGAAAGCTGTCTGACTTGCGCCCTTTGGGTAAACAATAATAGCTTTCCTTCAGCTTTCCCCTTGGTGATGGCTTCTCTTTGACTCATTAGGACTTACGGATTTAGGCTATCTGTAGGGTGCGTTATGTAACGCACCTACTATATATGGAGTTTAGTGACAGATTTTGCGTAAGTCCTGACTCATCGAGAAGCAATCGAACTCGAACGGAATCGGTGACACTTTCGGTGTTGTTGAATTACGATGGTTGTAGGGGTATAAATAAACAGGATGTTGAAATCTCTCAATCATATATTAGGCAAGGTCGAAAATCAGCCCCTGTGGCAAGAGCGACAGGAGTTACAACAGTTGCTCTCATGTTGGTCTGAAATTGTCGGTACGAAAGCAGCCCAGCAGACGCGATTATATGCGATCGCGCGGGATACTCTTTATGTTGCCACCTCCAGCTCTGTTTGGGTTCAAGACCTTAAATTAAAGCGCCATCAGATTTTAAAACAGCTTCAGGCTAAGTCGTCCATCCCCTTAACAGATATTTACTTTTCAACAGCCCAATGGCACCATGATGCCACTGACTCCCCCACAACTTCCTTATCAGAGCATCCCAGTTATATAGATGGGAAATTGGGGAATTCTCCTTGGGGGGTGGCAAATGGGGCACAGGGGGAGAATGAAGAACTTCCCCCTGTGCCCCTCTCCCCTGCCTCCCTGCCAACAGCTAAAAATCCTCAATCAGCTTTTCAAAGATGGGCACTTATTATACAAGCGCGATCGCATTCTTTACCCCTTTGTCCCCAGTGCAATTGTCCTACCCCAGAGGGCGAACTTCACCGTTGGGGCATCTGTGCTTTGTGTACCGCCAAACAACGGCAAGGTTAGTCTCGCTTTCCTCACCCCCCTTTTACTTACTTGCCAATTCCTCTCATAATTCCCCCCCATAACCCATCCTTTCTCCTCCACCTCTAGGCGTTTTTTAGTATCTAAATACACAAACTGGCTTAGGGTTTGACTTGATCCCCATCTTGTTTAAAGTAAAATCAGTCCATTTTCCGAGCCTTGACGGCAGTTCGTTACTTTTCTTCATCAAAAATGTTTCCAAATATAAAGTAATTATAAAAAAAAACAAAAAAAATCATAATACCCGGCAAAAACTAGGGAACAATGTAATGCTAAGAGTAAAGCAAAAAATTATTTCTGAACATAACTCCCATGAAGACCGTAACTTATGCAATTTCCGCCTGTCAGTTTTGTCGCTATTACGAGCTTCAAGGGAGACGGGGCGGTACGTGCCAACAACTCGGAGTACCTGTGAAAGCTGGATGGAAAGCGTGTTCCTTAGCACTCCCACCTTTTGCTCCATCTTGGGAGACTCTCGAAGAAATATGGCAAAATGACCGATTGATGCTAAAAGAAGATATGGCAGTAGCATATTCACAAGGTTGCTCTCAGTCAGCTCTGCCTGTCGAAACCATCGCTTCAACTTCCGATCTAATGATGGCGGAAATGATCCCAGCATAACCCATTACGGTTCACTGTCTAGATCGATCGTCGATTACCTTCTGTTTACTCTATTAAGATGTGAACATGATGAAAGCGAATTTATGAAAAAACTTTGAGATCCAGATCGCTTTTCTAGGAAGTTTGACTTCCTCAAACAACGTATTACCTTTTGATAGCAACAATTTAAGTCAACATTGAAACGAATCAATTATTTTGTCCAATTACCAAAAATCGCACTTTTTCGATAAAAAGTGCGATTTTTAACGTTAAAGGGAGTGGGGAGTGGGGAAGAGAGTTTTGAGTTTTGAGTTTTGAGTTTTGAGTTAAAACTCCCTTGTCTCCCTTGTCTCCCTTGTCTCCCTTGTCTCCCTTGTCCCCCTTGTC
>NZ_JAMZMM010000760.1 GCF_024178385.1 Limnofasciculus baicalensis BBK-W-15
GAACAAGAGTGAAATTAACTTGGGGGTGGCTGTATCCCGTCGCTAAAATGTCGAGCGCAACAACTACGTTGTTTTGTATCGCTCTCATTTATAGCGAGGGACTTATCCACCCCCAAACCCCCTTAGTTAAATCTAAAATAAATCGAATTACCTCCCAGAAACCCGGTTTCTTCAAGAAACCGGGTTTCTCTGTACCCGCCGCGATTTCCCTAACGTGCGAGTTTGAGGCGCACTCCGCTAGACAAACTATCTGGACTTAGAGGCACCATATCACCACTAACCGTCAATCCTAATAACATTGGCTCATTGGGTTGTATAAATTTGCCCGTCAGTACACACCGCTCCTCTTGCTGCGCTGTGGCTGGAATACTGGCTCTGATTTCTGACGGCGAAAAGTCAGGTCGATAATCTCCGCATTTATGCTGGACGTAATTCCACAGGATATCTCGAATCAGTGCTTGATAGCCTTGGTTGCCAGAAAGTTCCTTCAGCTTCTCCTTCAAGTCTCTCTCCAAGCGGATGCTAGTCACTTCCATATCGGTGGTGGCAATCTTGGGAATGGTACGCATTTTGTTTTTTTCCTTAAATAGTGGACATGTTCGTAATACAAGTGTAGTATTTAAAAAGCAGCTTTGAAATCAACCTTCATTAAAATTACCCTTCTGTGAGCCTTCATATAACCATCTCCACCACTTGTTCCCATCTCGACAGCCCAGCGCTACTGCACTTTGCAGCGCACCTAGGCAGTTGGCGATTGGCTCTCATGTTGGTGGAGATTTGCTTATGGAGTATTTATACCCAGATAGAACAAGGTACAACCTCGATTGGAAAACCGTTTAATCATGACGCAGGCAATTCCCTGGCAGTCGATTCACAATCTAGCAGACATAGCGGGAGGTACGGGCAAAAACAAACTGTACCGATATAGGACAAGAAAACACGAAAACGTTTTTCACATCCCCCGCTCCTGAGTAACAGAAGCGGGGGTTTTTATGTGAAGAGGAGGGAGGAGGGGGAGGAG
>NZ_JAMZMM010000344.1 GCF_024178385.1 Limnofasciculus baicalensis BBK-W-15
AGCTGAAACTACTAGAAGAGGCGCAATTTTCTTGCCGCAACCCCTTGACAGGTTGATTTTTTTTTGTTAAATTAAGAGAATGGAAATCCGTGCGCGTAAAAAAAACAGAAAATAAGCTCCCGTAATCCAGACTGACAGGCAAAGTAGCGCCTTAAGCTTTTTTAGACTTAATCAATAAACAGCCCAGTTAGATCTCAAGCTGGTTAACGCCAAAAGAGGTAACTTTGAAGTTTCGCGATCGCCACCCCTCTTTGAGATCCAATCTGGAAATAGCATTGAACTCAGATATCCCCGAAACTACTAGAAGAGGCGCAATTTTCTTGCCGCAACCCCTTGACAGGTTGCATTTTTTTTGTTAAATTAGGATAATGGAAATCCGTGCGCGTAAAAAAAACAGAAAATAAGCTCCCGTAATCCAGACTGACAGCAAGAGTAGCGCCTTAAGCTTTTTGAGACTTAATCAATAAACAGCCCAGGATGTACTCTTAAAAACATTCGGGTTAAGAAGTAATGAGGATCGCTTTGATTCTGAAAATTTGCTCAAGTTAGAAAGCTTAAACGGAAAGCGCGTTTACCTGAACTTTAGTTACGGGGTTTTCAGGCTATTGTCTTATAATGGGTTATCGTTAACTTGGTTGATATTCCGCTCTGAAATAGCTCAAAGCCTCAACCGATCGTCCTTTGCCCTCCGATCGCACTTTCCGACTGTCTCAGGTTTATCGATAGGAAAGCGGTGGCACTCGGCGCACAAGGCGATAGCATTAGCGCTCCTGCAAAGCAGCGCCCAAGAATTTTCTTATAATTTAGGTGATCCCATGACTTCTGCTGCTCAACTTACAGCTATTGAAGCTGATGCAATAACTACTATTGCAGAATTTAAGGACGAGACTGGATTAGAAAACGATCCCCTCCAAAAGGCGACGGGAGTCTATGTGACAATTCACGGACATTTCTACCAACCTCCCCGTGAAAACCCATATCTGGATACGATTGAGCGCCAACCCTCTGCGGCTCCCTCTCACGACTGGAATCAACGGATTCACCACGAATGCTATCGCCCTAATGCCAATGCCCGGATCTTGAATAATCAGGGTGAGGTAGTGGGGATCGTCAATAACTTTGAGTATCTAAGCTTCAACATCGGTCCTACCCTGATGTCGTGGCTAGAAAAATACGATGGCGAAACCTATCAGCAGATTATAGACGCAGATCGGAAAAGTTGCGATCGCCTCAACGGACATGGCAATGCGATTGCCCAAGTCTACAACCACATTATCCTCCCTCTGGCTAACGAACGGGACAAACATACCCAAATCCGGTGGGGGAAAGAAGACTTCCGCTCTCGCTTTGGAAGAGATACAGAAGGGATGTGGCTGGCAGAAACAGCCGTAGACTATGCCACTCTGGAAGCATTAGTGGCAGAAGGGATTAAATTTATCATTCTCGCACCTTCTCAAGCCGAACGTTGCCGCCCAATCCCCAGTCAAGAGGAAAACGATCCCCAATGGCATGAAGTAGGGGGAGCGCAAATCGATCCCACTCGTCCCTATCGCTGCTTCCTAAGTAATGACCGATATATCGATATAATTTTCTACGATGGTCCCATTTCTCGCGATATGGGCTTCAATGATGTCCTCAACCATTCCGCCCATTTTGTCAGTCGCTTAGGATTAGCGGTGCGCGGGGATCGTCGTACCTCCCAACTAATTAGCGTCGCCACTGATGGAGAAACCTTTGGACATCACAAAGGTGGCACAGAAAAATGTCTCGCTTATGCCTTTACCCAAGAATTTCCCAACCGGAAATGGACAGTAACAAATTTTGCTCACTACCTTAGTATTAGTCCCCCCAACTGGGAAGTCATTATTAAGCCTGTAACCGCTTGGAGTTGCGCCCATGGAGTGGATCGATGGCAAGATGATTGTGGCTGTGGTGGAGGCGGTGGGTGGCATCAGAAATGGCGAAGACCTTTGCGAGATTCCCTCGATTGGTTGCGCGATCGCCTAATTACAGTTTACGATGATATCGGTTCTCAATTTTTCCGCGATCCCTGGCTAGCACGAGATGAATATATTCAAGTAATTCTCAATCGCTCCCCAGAAAATGTAGAAACATTTCTTAACCGTCACTGTATCAGAAGCCTTGCCCCCAGTCAACAAATTGATGCCCTCCGTTTGTTAGAAATGGAGCGCCATTCCCTACTAATGTATACTAGTTGTGGCTGGTTTTTTGAAGAAATTTCTCGTCCCGAAGGCGTACAAATTCTCCGCTATGCAGCACGAGCTTTAGAATTAGCCGCAGAAGTGGGAGGAGTACAGCTCGAGCAGGAATTTCGCGATCGCCTCGAATTAGCACCGAGTAATGTAGACTCTTTTAAAACAGGGGCTGAAGTTTATCGACAACTAGTAGTATCAGCACAAATTAGCTTTAAACAAGTTGCTGCTCACTACGCTATTAGTTCCCTCTTTACTAGCTATCCCCAACAAGAGCGAGTCTACTGTTACAATGCCTATCAGCTTGACTACCAACTCCAACGGATGGGAGCCTTAACATTAGCAGTAGGGCAATTACGACTAGTATCTGAAATTACTTGGGAAAGCACTCATCTGGTTTTTGCCGTACTCCATCTAGGTGGTTGGGATTTCCATTGCTGCATTCAACCTTTTACAGGGCGTAACGCCTATACCAAACTCAAAGAAAAACTCTTTGATGCCCTCAATCAAGCCAGTGCCGCCCATGCAATTATCGCAATGACTCAAATATTTGGCGATGAAACATTTAGCTTGCAAAACTTATTTGCCGAAGAAAGACATCGAATTATGAAGCTCTTGAGTCAGGAAACTCTATCTAGAGTGGATCAGCTTTATACTCAAGTTTACCGAGATAATTATGGTGTTTTGATGGCATTTCACCGCGATGAATTGCCTGTCCCCCAAGAATTGCAAGTTGCTGCTGAAATTGCTCTATCCACTCGTTGCCTCAATTATATTAAGGCATTGAAGTCTGACTCCAGCGATGTCCAGATTTTCTTGAGCAATATGGCAGAATTAGAAGCGATTGCAACAGAAGCTCATCAGCTCCACTGTCAATTGAATATTGCTAAAGCCAAGCCAATTCTGGAAAAATTAATTTGGCGATCGCTATCCTCACTGCTAGAATCAGGAAATCCAGATACCTTGAGTAGCGATATCCAACGGCTAGAGCGATTGATCAATTTAGGAGATCAATTGCAGTTGGGATTATGTCTCGATAAGTGCCAGGAATTCTACTTCAACTATCTCTATAGTCAGATTTTACCCCAATGGCAATCGGTAATGAAAGAGCAGAAAAGTTTTGAAGCTCAGGATGCAGGAAATGGGTTCCATTTACCGACTACAATTACTTGGGATATGGGGGAACTAAAAGAATTGCTTCACTTAGGGCAAAAACTAGCCGTTGATGTGAGTCCTTGGTTGAAGGGGTGCTAAATTTAAAACATAGTTTGTAGGGTGCGTTATCCAGTAACGCACCCTACGCTTGTGTCACTTGAATCTTTAATCGGTATAGAGCATCAGGGTTGCTTCAATAAAATTTTGCCAGATTTCATTAGGTTGCCAGATTTGTTCGAGATAGCGACGGGCAACTTCTTCGATATAATTTTTCCGAATTCGATGGTAAAGGTAAATCATTGCCGAGACGCGCATATTTTTGGCACAATGAACCCAAACCTTGCGATAGCTATTTTCATCTAGTCTATCCGCAAAGTCTTCAAAGTCGCTCAAGGTTGGATATTCCCAATCGATAGGAATACTGATATATTCCATCCCCAAACTTTCCACAAGGATATTTTCATCGGGATTCCAGTTACTAGAAGTGGGAGTTGCCAGATTGATAACGAGACTGTACCCTGCTGATGCAATGGCTGTAAACTCTTCAGCAGTAGGTTGTCCAGAGGTAGCCAGAGTGAAAGAAATTGGTAGAAATGCTTCGATTTCCTGGAGTGATGATATCATAAATAGCGGTTACTGAATAATGGAATAAATATGGAATTAGGATTGCATTATGGCAATTGTACTACAACTAGATCCTGAAGTTGAATCGCGCTTGATAGCCCAAGCAGCAGCACAAGGTAAATCAGCCGAGGAATTGCTAAAAATCCTCGTCGAAAGGTTGCTTGGTTATCCTGCACCCTTAACTCCTGTTACTCTATCGCCTCAAGAAAAAGCAGAGAGATTTTTGCGCTGGGTTAAGAGCCATGATAAGATTGAAGCACCACTTTTGTCTGACGAAGCGATTAGTAGAGCAAGTATTTACAAGTGATAAGTTGCTACGCAGCTATATAGCGTTTTCATTTGAGACATAAAAATGCGTCATAGTTTTCAAGATTAGGAAAATTAAATAGCTTAAATTCAACTAACAGCTCAAATATTTGCTTCATAATCTTGAGGTTTTTGCAAAAGCGATAACACCTTCTTAATAAATTTTTCAAGGCCAACCAAACTGCTTCAATTGGATTTTCTTCAGGAGCATAAGGAGCAAATAAATGACAAGTAATCACCCAGTTCTTTTCCGGTAAATTTCCATTGATTTCTCTGAGGAATTCTCTCATCTTTTCTCCTTTATGGTAACCCGCTCCATCCCAAAAGATAATTATTCTATTTCCGGAATTTCTCTTGATTATTTTCTTGAGGAAATCTCTCGTACAATCCCCATCACCTTTCTCATACTTCTCCAGGATTAATTCTTTTTTCCATAAATCTAATGCACCGTAATAAATTTGTCTATTTTTTTCATTCATCATCGGAATATTAAGTCTTTCTTTACTATCTCCCCACAGATGGCTTATCAAGTCTCATTCTAATAAGTGAACTTCGTCTACTGCATATACCACAAGCTTTTCAGCTTTTATCGCTGGCATTAACTCTTCTAATATTTCGTTAATTTCTTTCACCCTTTTTTTGACCAATTCTGGCTCTTGACGCGGGTGCTTTTTTTGTGCTTTTTGCCAACTTATTCGCGCTGATTTCAGGATTTTATAGTAGCTTGTTGGTGATTGAAAAACCACATCAGATCTCTCGGCTAAATAACACTTTAGCTCGGATAAATCCCAGTACTCTTGTTCTTTTAACCAACTTATTACCTCTGACATTTCCGCTGATGTCAAGTAACTTATTTCCCCTTTATAAGATAATTTTAATCCCGATAATCCCCCGGCTTTAAAGCGACTTTTTCACTTGCTAATAAAACTATTTGATACATTTAATATCTCAGCAATCGCTCTATATGCCCAGCCTTGTTTCACCAGTTTTACTGCGATTCCTCTTTTCAATTCTCTCCCATCCAAAATACCCTTCATCCACTCATCTAACTCTTTAATTTCTTTTTCTTTCTCTTGCTCTAACATAGGTTCCTTTCTCTAAACATCCGTTTCTATTATATCATTTTCTCTTTTTACCTTGTTTACATCTCAAATGAAAACGCTATATTGTATAATGAAAGAATAAGTAAAAAGTACGGCTGTAGAATATATACCAGCAAAAAATCATCTATCTAAAGAGCAAAAATAAAGATTAATTAAGCTACTAAAAGGGTCGGAGAATCCTTATGCGAGAGATTTTTTTTTAATTCTTCTTTTAATAAATGACGGAAAAAGTTATAGACAAATAAGTGAATTCCTTGATATTGCTTACACAACAGTTGCTTATTGGGCAGTTCATGGAGATCCAGACAACCTCAATAGTTTTGCCGATGAAAGAAGCCAAGGTAATTTCCGTAAGGTGACCGTAGAATATGAAAAAATATTGCTAGAGACAATCGAAAAAGAGCCTGGAGAATATGGATATGAATTTGGGCGCTGGACGGCGGCTAGGCTAGCCACCTAATAGCTAAAGTCGTCTAAAGACGACTGGATGAGATTTTTAGTCCATTTTAACTGAGATCTTGCACCATTCTCAATAAAGTGCTACAACCCTTGATATTACGTTGATGTAGTCACCAAAAATCAAGCTTTTTCAGGCTTAATGACATTGGTGCAAGATCTCAGTTTTAATGGACTTAAGCTATTAGACAGGGAATAAATTCCCTGGCGGATTATCAGGCTAATTCAGAGCTTAAACTTAGAATACATTTATTTGTATACATTTATTCGTATACATTTATTTGTATTGACACTGTGAAATCTATCAGTAATAATAGAAGAAATCAAAAGTAGAGTTGTAAAAAAAAAACGGAGAAATAATCAAAATGAATTTTCAATTATTCTCAAATTCTCACCCTGAAGAAGATTATAGCGAAATCAAAAAAGAAATGCTGCGGGAATCCCTGCGGCAAGTTCGCCAAAGCTACAATTTGGCACTGGTTATAACCGGAATCTCAGCTTCAATCGCTCTCGCAGGTGTGGGGCTGCTGTATTTTGATAAAGTCTCAGCAGCAACTTTGACGACTTCCACCGGATTGTTAGGAGGTTTTGGTAGCATTCAATTTGCCAATCAAAAGAAAGAGGAATTGCGGCAGATGATGAATGATTTAGAAGAATAATATTATGTCGGAGGGATCGCAAATCAATCTTGTCAGATGTAGAATGAGATGAAAACAATCGCACCCTGGCACTTCTAGGCGAATATTATGACCCTATTGCAAGTTCA
>NZ_JAMZMM010000345.1 GCF_024178385.1 Limnofasciculus baicalensis BBK-W-15
CTCCCCACTCCCCACTCCCCACTTCTAACAAGTTTTTTGTACCTTTGGATC
This sequence comes from Limnofasciculus baicalensis BBK-W-15, assembly GCF_024178385.1. Lineage (GTDB taxonomy): Bacteria > Cyanobacteriota > Cyanobacteriia > Cyanobacteriales > Coleofasciculaceae > Limnofasciculus > Limnofasciculus baicalensis. Next base: position 52 of record NZ_JAMZMM010000345.1, read on the forward strand.
TTTCCACATAACAAGCTGATATCTTTAACCTACAGCTTCTAGCACCTATTCTGGCCGTCAACCTTTATCGATAACCTAAGAGTTTTAAAAGAATGTCTGCGATCGCAAAACCTTCCATCAGAGAAGAACAACACCCCCTGATTCGCCAACTCGCCGATTGTATTGAGTCCAACTGGCAGCGCTACCTAGCGCTTGAACCCTATGCGCTACCAGCGGAGTTAGGATATGTCGAAGGAAGACTGGAGGGAGAAAAACTAATCATTGAAAACCGCTGCTATCAAACGCCGCAGTTTCGGAAAATGCACCTGGAATTAGCAAGAATCGGTAATAAGCTGGATATTCTCCACTGCGTCATGTTTCCCCGCCCGGAATATGATTTGCCGATGTTTGGCTGCGATTTAGTAGGGGGAAGGGGACAAATCAGTGCTGCGATCGCGGATTTGTCTCCAGTTAACTACCTTCGCATCTTACCCGATACCTATCGCCAACTTTTAGCCGCATTACCTATACCTGAATTTAAAGATACTCGCGATTTGCCAGCTTGGGGAGATATTTTTTCCAATTTCTGCATTTTTATTCGCCCCGGTAACCCAGAAGAAGAAAGCCAATTTCTATCACGAGTCGATCAGTTTCTCCAGATTCACTGTAGTCTGGGGGCAAATGCTACTCCTGTATCTCCAGAAAAACAAGCGGAAATTATTGCAGGTCAACACTACTACTGTACCAAGCAGCAGCAAAATGACAAAACTCGCCGCGTACTAGAAAAAGCCTTTGGTTCAGATTGGGCAGATAATTACATGTCATCAGTGCTATTCGATTTGCCAACCGATGAAGGATAAAGGATGAAGTATGAAGGTTGAAGGTTGAAGGATTAGAGTTTTAATTCAAAACTCAAAACGGACTTCGTCCCGCAACGCTCTCCAAAACGGACTTCGCCCCGCTGCGCTAACAAAACTCTCGAACCCACTCCCCACTCCCCACTCCCCACTTCCCAATCGCAAAACAGCGATATGAGACAAATGTTATAGTTGTCTACAAAACCGATCACCATGGGGCAAATACCAGATTTAAAAGATCAGCCAAACTCAAAATCGGTAACGCATTGGGTGACAAAAACTAAAGCGTTCCGGTTCACTATACCAATTGTTGTTGGTGGTATCCTCGCCACTGGAGTGGCTGCTATTTACACCCTAAAATACGCCCAGCAGCGTCCCACCGAGTTAAGTCCTTCTCCTAGTCTCCCCCCACCTGCGATTAAATCCGTCACCGCCCTAGGTCGCCTAGAACCAGCAGGAGAAGTAATTCAAGTCTCCGCCCCAAGTTCATTGGAGGGTGCAAGGGTACAAGAGATATTGGTAAATGAAGGAGATTGGGTACGCGCTAACCAAGTAATTGCCGTTTTGGATAATCGCGATCGCTTACAGTCTGACTTAGATATTGCTCAAAAACAAGTCAAAATTGCCCAAGCTAATCTAAACAAAGTTAAAGCAGGTGCAAAACCAGGGACAATTAATGCTCAAACAGCTAAAATCGGTCGTCTCGGAGTCGAATCCCAGGGAGAAAAAGACGCACGACAAACTAACATTAACAGTTTAGAGACTCAATTAATCGAGACCCAGAAAGCTGAAGACGCTAAAATTCAAGCTCAAGAGAAGTCAATTGAATCTAAACAAGCGGCAATTGAATCTCAAAAGGCGATAATGACAGCTCAAGTAACCTCAGTTAATCGCCTAAAGGAAGAATTAGATAATGCTGAAGAAGATTTTGAACGCTATCCGAAATTAGCGGCAGATGGTACGATTTCTGAATCTGAATTTAAACGCCGCTCCTTGGGAGTGAAAACTGCCAGAGGGCTTTACGAAGAAGCTCAAGCTAACCTCAGTCAAGCTCAAGCCAACCTCAGCCAAGCTAGAGCTAACCTCAGTCAAGAAGAAGCCAAGTTAATTGAAATTCAAGCCAATAAAACTCAAACATTAGCAACACTTAGAGAAAAACGCACAGAAGCCAAAGTTAATCGCAAAAAGACTGAAGATGTTTTTCAAGGGCAAATTAAAGAAGAAGAAGCTACTCTAGAGGAAATTAAAGAAGTTCGTCCAGTTGATGTTCAACAAGCAGAAGCAGAAGTTGAACGCGCCTTAGCAGGAGTCCAGAAAGCTCAAACTGATTTGAAATCATTAGCTTATGTGGATGCGAAAGAGGCGGGTCAAATTTTGAAAATTAATAAACGTCCAGGCGCTATCGTTGAACAAGGTAAGCCAATTGTCGAAATGGGAAAAACCGATCAAATGATTGCGATCGCAGAAGTATATGAAAGCGATATTAGCAAGGTGCGAATTGGTCAGCGAGTTACTATTAATAGTGAAGGGAAAGCCTTCTCAGGAGAACTCCATGGTAATGTTCGGGAAATCGGGCTAAAAATTGGCAAAAAAGATAGTCTAAGCACTGATCCTGCTGCTGATGTTGATTCTAGAGTAGTCGAAGTAAAGATTCGTCTTCGTCCAGAAGATAATAAGCGAGTAGCAGGTTTAACTTTCTCAAAGGTTATTGTGGAAATATTTTTATAGTTATTGGTTATTGGTTATTGGTTATTGGTTATTGGTTATTGGTTATGGGAGCATCCCGAGCAAGGAAGAAATGCAGGTTGTATTCTTGCTCCCCCCTTTGATAAGGGGGGCTGGGGGGGTGCAAAGGGGGGCAAAAAACGAGAATCTTTGCCAAAGTGGGATACTCCCTTGGTTATTGGTTATTGGTTATTGGTTATTGGCAAGGGGCTTAGAGGCAATTGTTGTAGAACAACAAATAACAAATAACAAACAACAAACAACAAATAACAAATAATGAAAATTCCTCTAGCCTGGTTACAACTATCTCGCCAAAAAATACGATTAATGGTAGCAATTGCCGGGATTGGTTTTGCCGATATCTTGATGTTTATGCAGCTAGGTTTTCGGGATGCCCTATTTGATAGTTCAGTGATACTACATAAAAACCTAGAGGGTGATATTTTTCTAATCAGTCCCCAATCCACAGCCCTGATTTCGATGAAAAGTTTTCCCCATCGTCGTTTATATCAGGCATTAGGCTTTGATGGAGTTAAATCTATTAGTCCAGTCTATCTGGAGTTGGCACTGTGGAAAAATCCCGAAACCCGTGGTACTCGCAGCATTATGGCTTTGGGCTTTAATCCAACAGACAGCATCCTCAGTGTACCTGGAGTAAAAGAAAATCTCGATCGGATAAAACTGGCAGATATTGTTTTATTTGATGATGCTTCTCGACCAGAATTTGGTCCGATTGCCCAATGGTTTAAAGAGGGAAAAGAGGTTTATACTGAAGTAAAAAGCCGCAGGATTAAAGTAGGGGGATTATTTACATTAGGGGCTTCTTTCGGTGCTGATGGTAATATGATTACAAGCGATACCAATTTTTTGAGTCTGTTTTCCCAACGGGATAAGGGACTAATTGATATTGGGATCGTTAAATTAGAAGCAGGGGCAAATTTGGCAAACGTTTTAGCTAATATGAGAAAGGATTTGCCTCAAGATGTCAGGATTTTATCTAAGGAAGAATTTGTTCAGGTAGAGAAACATTACTGGCAAACCAGTACATCTATTGGCTTTGTCTTTACCCTGGGCACGATTATGGGATTTATCGTTGGTATTGTAATTGTTTATCAAATTCTCTATACCGACGTTGACGACCATTTGCCAGAGTATGCCACACTGAAAGCAATGGGCTATAAAAATAGTTACCTCCTAATGGTAGTTTTCCAAGAAGCCCTGATGCTTGCTGTTGTAGGTTATGTTCCCGGCTTCGTAGTCGCATCAGGGCTATACACCCTTACCAGAAATGCCACTAGTTTACCAATGGGAATGGATTTTGCTAAAACCACAACCGTATTAACCTTGACAATTGTGATGTGTTCTGTATCGGGCGCGATCGCAGTTCGCAAACTCCAAGCAGCTGATCCGGCAGATATTTTCTAGAATAATAGCTATTAGCTAATCTTTTTCCTGAAGTAAGAATCATATAAAGACCTTTTTGTAAAGAGAATTACCTGAAAATAAACGGATGAAAATCTCTCTTACCCAACCAGATAAAACAGGCGTACCTCCCCATAACACAGGTGGATCGCCTGTGCCTACCGTAGTATCAATTAAAAATCTCAACCATTACTTCGGCAAAGGTTCCCTGCGCAAACAGATTTTATTCGATATTAGCTTAGAACTTAAACCCGGAGAAATCGTATTATTGACAGGACCATCTGGTTCCGGTAAAACAACCTTATTGACACTAATGGGTGGATTGCGATCGCCTCAAACTGGAAGTGTCAAAGTATTGGAACAAGAATTAGTTGGTGCAAACAACAATCGCTTGGTAGAAGTACGCCGAAATATTGGCTATATTTTCCAAGCACATAACTTGCTCAAAAGTCTAACCGCACGGCAAAACGTACAAATGTCCCTCGAACTTCATCCCCAATTTTCAGCAAAAGAAGTCTCCCAAAAGTCAGCCGAAATCCTGAGTGCAGTTGGTTTAGGAGAAAGGATCGATTACTACCCAGAGAACCTTTCTGGCGGACAAAAACAACGAGTTGCGATCGCGCGTGCCTTAGTAAGTCATCCGAAGTTAGTATTAGCAGACGAACCCACTGCTGCTCTTGATAGTAAATCAGGACGGGATGTGGTGGAATTGATGCAGCGGTTAGCGAAGGAGCAGGGATGTACGATTTTGCTAGTGACACACGATAGCCGGATATTAGATGTTGCGGATCGCATTCTTCATATCGAAGATGGTTGGTTGCAAAGCGATACTGAAAATAACCGTTTTTGAGTTCATATTGCTAATTAGTTGTTAGTTATTAGTTGTTAGTTATTGGTTGTTATAATTTTTTTACCATATCGAAAAAAACAAACAACAAACAACAAACAACAAACAACCATTAGCTTTCAAATGACTCCACTTCCTTAATATTAATACCATTAATATCTTCAACAATTGCCCCGTCCCGAATTAGATCCAGCTTCAATTCCGGAGACAGACCTCCATTGTATCCAAATAGCGCCTTCTCCACATTAGTATGGTAGCGCTTGATATCTTGGAGGCTGGCACCAATCAGGTTAGCACGACTGAGATTGGCATTTTTGAGATCGGCATTCTTGAGATTCGCATCCCGTAAATTGGCGCGACTGAGATTAGCTCGACTGAGGTTAGCATCCCGTAAGTCAGCACGGCTGAGGTTTGCACCAGTCAGATTAGTACCACCTAACTCAGCGCGGCTGAGGTGGGCACTAATCAAGTTACTACGGCTGAGATTAGCGCGACTGAGATTACTACCACCCAAATTGGCATCGATTAAGTCAGCGTTACTCAAGTTTGCCCCAATCAGGTTAGCACTAATCAGGTTTGCGCTACTAAGGTTGGTACTATTAAGGTCAGCACCGATTAAGTTAGTACCGCTGAGATTGGCTCCTCTGAGGTTAGCATTACCTAAGTTTGCACCATTAAGGTTTGCCAGACTCACATCAGCACCGCTAAGATTAGCCAGACTCAAGTTAGCACCATTAAGATTAGCCAGACTCAGGTTAGTATTGGTCAGGTTGGAAAAGCTAAGGTTATTCCCACTGAGATCGGTACCGCTAATATTAGCATCTTTCAGGTTAGCTTTATTCAGGTTAGCACCTCTGAGATTACTCCGACTCAAATTAGTCCGGCTGAGATTAGCACCACTCAGGTTAGCACCACTCAGGTTGACACTACTGAGATTGACACCAATTAAATCCACACCGCTGAGGTTAGCACCGCTGAGGTTAGCACCGCTGAGATTGACACCGATTAATTCTGCACCACTGAGGTTAGCACCGCTAAGATTAGCACCACTGAGGTTAGCACAGACTAACTCTGCACCAATCAAATCCGCACCGCTGAGGTTAGCACCACTCATGTTGGCAACACTAAGATTGGCGCTACTGAGGTTAGCACCACTCAAATTGGCAAGACTGAGGTCAGCAAAACTCAGATTAGTATGACTTAGATTAGCAAGACTCAGATCGCTACCAGCGAATTCCGCACTACTCAGATTATCGCCACCGAGATCCTCGCCCCTTAATTCCAAGCCAGCAAAATCCTTTGCCAGATTTACACCGACAAGTTTTGACAATTTAGGAAACTCTTCGGGGCTGGCATCTATAATTTGCCGGATCAGATCTTGAATATCCAGGTCGATTTCTCCATCAGTCATCAGCATCATGGGTTGGTAAGGGGAAAATGAATATCCCTATTATTCATGCCTGGGGAGAAATTTTCCCCTTTAGATGAACCGCACTCCAACAGGGCTTCCCGATCAGAAATTCGCGTATCCATTTTTCCTTGTACACAACGGTAATATTTGCGGCTGATGCCTTAACAGTTGATAACCTAGGTAAAAGCTTAACGCTCTGGGGTACTCCGCTCAGTGGTGGGTAGTTGACCTAGTGCCGTTTTACAGAAATCCTTGAGCAGTTAAAATCTTCCCCTTCTTCCCCTTGCCCCTCTTC
>NZ_JAMZMM010000346.1 GCF_024178385.1 Limnofasciculus baicalensis BBK-W-15
GTCCAGATGCAATAGAACGATAAAATCAGAACAATTTGTTAACGTCATATCTCTTAAGATGGATATTAAAGAGTTTTTTGAGCAGAGTGCAGGAAAATGGTTTTCTCAACGAACCAGTCAGCATCTAGAGTTTAGGCAAGCAGAGAATGGTAAGTCAACGATAGTGATGGAAATGCTGGCGGCTGACGATCCAGAGGTAATTAAACTCTGTCAACAGTACCACATCGATCCAAAACTGGCTTTGTGTGGGACTAAGATTACTTGGGATGGCACGATAGTTTGGGATAAAACCCAGCAACAACAACGTGGTGCAAATGTTCTGGTACTAATCCCAGACTCAGACAAACCTCATCAAGGGAAGTTATTGCGCTCAATGGGCTATGGTAAAAAAACTGCTGTTGTCAGTCGCTACGCCCTTGGCAGGGATGATATTTTAACCCTAATTGCAGAGGATGAAACAATGTATTCTGAAGATCGGATTTGGTTTGCCAGCCCCAATTTGCGAATGCGTACCAATATCCTCAAGAATAGTGATGGTTTCAACCAAGCTTCCCTTTGTTCGGAAATTCGCTTAGGTGCTGCCTCACCGCCCCAGAAAGTAGAAGAAACTCCCAGTGCCATCAGATTTTATAGTTAGAAGGGGGAGATATAGCTCGGCTAGGACAAGCCTAGCCGATTGCTAATCTAAAATCTGTTACTAATTGAAAGTTATGACTTTATTAGACAATGTAAGACTTGCAATAAATCCTAAGCATCAGGTTTGAGCGTTTTTTTAATTTACTAAAGGAGTTCCAACAGCTTCAAAGTCAGGAAAATAAGGTTGAGGAAAAGGAAACGGTGACTATTTAAAGAGGATAACTTCTAAAGCAACATTATGGACGATGGCGAGATTGGCGCTGAGTCTTTTTCTTCTTTTTTGGTAATACCTTACGGGTACGCTGGCTCTTTTGGGAGCCTTTGAGCAGTTTTTTGTAAGTGGAAGTTGTCCAGTCACTCACAATATGGGCAATTGCCCCTAATTCTAAACCTAAAAATAGAGCAATATACTCTTGGCGATACTGAAATTGCGATCGCGCTATCTGAGGAGCCAAATCTTGCCAACTCCAAGGAGTATAGCCCAAAAGTGCGATGACCATTACCCCCAATCCCCCCACCACCATTGCCCAAAACGCCAGATAAAGGATGCGCAAAGTAGTACCAATCACCAGCCCGTGAGAAAAAATCGAGCGGTGGCGCACCAGTTTTTGGTAAGGAATCCAAATCCACCGGAGCCAACCCCAGCGCTTGAAAGGGAGCGAATTGAGATCCAAATCTGGACTTAGCATCAGCCCGCTAAAGAGAAACCCCCCCGATACGATTAAAGTTAGCTCGCTACTTTTGGTGACAAATAGGCTTAAAACCGTTACTGCGGGCAGATTCCAGAGAGTTATGCGATCGTGTGTTCGACCGGATGGCATTTTTTGATAATTTTGTGCTATTCTAAATATCATACCGGGCGGTTAGCTCAGTGGTAGAGCGCTTGCCTTACAAGCAAGATGTCACTGGTTCGAGACCAGTACTGCCCATATTAAATAAGCTCAATTGCTACAATTGAGGACAGTTATCGTTACAAGACACAGTTTTTGAGTGTAAAGTGCAGTATGAGGCAGGTAATCCTGTATCGGGATGAAGATGGCTACTGGGTGGTAGAATGCCCAAGCCTCAAAGGTTGTGTTAGCCAGGGAAAGACTAAAGAGGAAGCCCTTTCTAATATCAAAGAGGCTATTACAGGTTACGTTGCTGCCTTGGAGGAGGATGGCTTGCCGATTCCAGAAGATAATTTTGAAACATTTCTGGTGGTTGTGTGAGTAAGCTACCTAGCATTTCAGGAAGAGATTGTGTCAAAGCCCTGCAAAAGGTAGGTTTTTACCAAAAGCGGAGGGAAAGCAGTCACGTCATTCTGCGACGAAACGATCCGTTCGCTCAAGTAGTTGTGCCAGATCATCAGGAGTTATCCAAAGGTACGTTACGGGCAATTATTCGAGATGCTGATTTGAGTATAGAGGAGTTCATTACATTACTGTAGGGTTGGTCCTTCACCGTTGTACACCAGCCAGAGTTGATCGCTAACTTGTTTTCATCCCCAGTCTAAAGACATGGGGTTTCCAATATCGAGGAATTTTTATGACTGAATTGCTTCGCCGTGTCATCGCAGAAATTGAAAAACTCCCAGATGAGCGGCAAGATGCTATCGCTACTCGTCTTCTAGCGGAACTCCAAGATGAGCAAGAGAAAATTCAGGTTACAGGACAATTTACCCCACCTCGTGATGAAGATCCGATTAAATTAACCGATGTCATACCGAGAGAACAAATAAATCTTTCTCCTATTCTGATTAGAGAAATTCCTTGGCATAACAAAAAACTACACTTAAAAACGCCGCTTCTTCTCACCCCAAAAATGGATGACGACACCGAAGAGCTTTATGTTGTAGAAGAGCCGGAAATTGGTCTTCACGTCTTTTCTTATACCCGCGAAGACTTAATTGACGAAATTAACGAACAACTTGCCATGCTTTGGGAAGAGTATGCTGTCACCACAGATGAACTAGCCACAGATGCACTGACTTTGCAAGCAAAACTGCTAGCAACTATTGAAGAGGTAGAGAATGCCGCGTCCCAAAAGTAAAGTAGAATCTGCCTTATTAGCCAAGGGATTTCAAAAAACAGAAAAGGATCATCATTATTTTATCTATTTCACCACGGATGGAAAAAAGACAACAGCTAAAACCAAAACAAGTCACTCTAAAAAGATTAAAGACATTCCTGATAATATCTTAAGGCAGATGGCAAAACAATGCTTTTTAACAAAAACTGAGTTTCTCAATTTCGTAGACTGTCCTCTCAATCGGGAGATGTATGAAGATATTCTACAAGAGAAAGGAATTTTAAATCCATCTGATACTTAGCTTAAATCAAACTAATAGTACTAGACTCATTATCTATTCCCACATCAATCTCTCCTGACGATAAGTGGGATCTAAGTTTTTCCTCACAAGTCTCCAAGTCAAACCAGAAAGTTGTGCCAACCCCAACTTCACTGACTAAGTTAACTTTACTATGATGCTTTTCAATAATATTTCTGACAATAGAAAGCCCCAATCCCGTACCTTCTAGGGTATGGACTTGGTTTTCTACCCGGAAAAAGCGATCGAAAATCGCTTCTTGATCTTCCTGCTCAATCCCAATGCCCGTATCCGAAATTTCCAGCCTTACCTTACGGCTTTCTTTATGATTATCCTGCTCATTATGAGCTATACTTGCTTCTAGTAAATAGGCACGAATTACTACTTTGCCACCTGATTCTGTAAATTTCATAGAGTTACCAACCAGGTTAGCCAAGACTTGGAGTAACAAATCGTAATTTCCTAAAACCGATGGCACATTTGCTTCAATTTCCTGAATAAGTTCAATCCCTTTATCGCGGGCATTTAACTGATAAGTTCTGAGGGTTTGCTCGATGGGTTGAGCAATGTCTACGGGTTCGAGGTGATGAATTCTACAAGCTTCAAGTTTTGATAAATCTAGAACATCATTAACCAGACGAGTTAAACGATCCGTTTCCCTAATTGTTGTTTCTAGAAACTCCTGACGCTGCTGTTGAGTGAGGTCTTCATCGTATTCGTGGAGGGTTTCGATAAAAGATTTGATATTAAATAAAGGCGTTCTCAGTTCGTGGGAAACATTACTAATGAACTGACTTTTTGCCTCATTAAGTTCCACCTCGCGAGTAATATCTTGCACCGTCATGGCAATACCCTTAATATTCTCACGGTATTGATCTAGAACTCTAGTTAGGAGAATGCGGACACTGCGGGGAGTTGGTTTGTCGAGGGTAATCCGGAATTCTTCACCTTCTTTAGAATCGCGTTCCGAATCTTGAGGTATTTCCCTGGCAATGCGATGAAGAGGTCGCGTTAGCTCCATACTGACAGATCTTGGTAAATGATCCAGGACTGTTTCTCCTGTAATATTACTGCTCTCCCAGCCAAAAATCCGTCTGGCAGTTGGGTTGACTAAAATTATTTTTAAATTAGTATCTAGTAATACAGCACCATCAGCAATTGTCGAAACTAAGGTTTCTAGTTTGGCTTTTTCAGAAGTCAATTCCTCAATATTTTGCTCTTCATAGCTTTCTAAACGTTCTGCCATCTCGTTGAAGCTGAAAATAAGTTCTCCGAGTTCTCCTCCGAGAGGCAAATCAATTCGCTGTTTGAAGTTGCCAGCGGCAATATTTTTCACACCTCTAAGTAATTCCTGAATAGGTTTGGTAATAACTAATGCGTTAAATACCGCACCCAAAATCACCATTACCCAGATGGAGATAAACACAGCAATAGTCACATCCCTAGTTAAATTAGAAGAAGCAACTACAGTAGGATTTGGATTAATGCCAATGGCTAAAACACCCAGATAATGATTTTCGTGGGTGAGGGGGACAAAGACATCAGTCACTTCTCCATCTGGGGTGATATGCTGCCGCACCATCGGCAATTCAGCATTTTTAGCATAATCTTCGGGTAGTTCAATCCGCCGTTGAATACTAAGGGCGTTGTGAACCTCCGGTTGAGAGAAGGGAATGCCAAAGAAAATACTGCCATCCTCGTCAGCATAGAGCATGTAGCTGACACTGGAGGTACTGCTATAGAAACGGTTAGAAAAATTAGCGACTTCTGTGAGATTATCTTCTGCAATTAAGGGGGCGACATTGGAGGCTAACAATAAAGCTAGGTCTCTTCCGAAGCGAGTATCATTAATTCTCGCATCTTGTTGAATGGTGTTCACCGCCCAAAAAGTCAATCCACTCATGAATAAGGAGACTACTAAAGTAGCCGCCGCCATCAATCTCGTCTGGAGTGTGAACTCTGACCACCAATGGGCAATTATTTCTCTTAGGATTTTTAGTAAAGCGAACAAAGTTGGTAAAACGTTTTGAGTTTTGTTAGCGAAGCGGGACGAAGTCCGTTTTGAGTTTTGAGCTAAAAATATTAATTCAAAACTATTGGATAAAGTGTTGAGTTTTGATGGTTGAGTATTGAGTTAAAAATCTTAATTCAAAACTCAACACTCAAAACTCAACACTCAACACTTATTTATTCGCGCGATGACCGATATCTTTACGATAGTACATTCCCTCAAATTCAATACAATTCATTCCAGAATAAGCTTGTGCGATCGCGCCTGCCAAGGTATCCCCTGTCGCGGCTACCGACAAGACACGCCCCCCATCGGTGACTTGTTGTTGCTCTTTGAGTCTAGTCCCGGCAGAGAATACCATAGTACCCTTTGCCTGAGCTTGTTCAATGCCGGAGATTGGGTTACCTTTTTTATAGGAACCTGGATACCCTTGCGCGGCGGCTACGACACAAGCTGCTGCCCCTGATTTCCAGCTAATCGGTGGCAAGTCATTTAGTTTCTTTTGGACGCAAGCTAAGATTAAATCCTCTAGGGGAGTTTCCAGTAAAGGTAGGATAGCTTGTGTTTCCGGGTCACCAAAGCGACAATTAAATTCCAGTACTGTGGGATTCCCTTGGGGAGTAATCATTAATCCGGCATAGATGACACCGCGATAATCGATGCCTCGTTGCCGCAGTGCGTCAACTGTGGGTTGGAGGATTTCTTTCTCAATTCGTGCCATTAATTGAGGTGTGACTAGGGGTGCTGGAGCATAAGCGCCCATACCTCCAGTATTTTCTCCGGTATCCCCTTCCCCAATCCGCTTGTGGTCTTGTGCAGGGGGTAATAGGCGAACAGTCACCCCATCTGTTAATGCCAATACTGACACTTCTTGTCCTGTCACACATTCTTCAACGATAACGGCATTAAAGTTATTTTTGAAGAGAAAGTCAACAGCGGCGACGGCTTCTTCAACGGTGGAAGCGACTGTCACGCCTTTGCCCGCTGCCAAACCATCAGCTTTGACGACAATGGGTGCGCCCTGTTTCCCGACAAAGGCAGTGGCTGAGGTAACATCTGTAAATCTGGCAAACTTAGGGGTGGGAATCCCTGCCGACTCCATTAAAGTTTTCGCCCAAGACTTACTCGCCTCAAGCTGTGCCCCTTCTTTGGTTGGCCCAAACACCATTAACCCTTTACTTTGGAGGTAGTCGGTGATACCTAATGCTAAGGGCATTTCCGGACCGACAATGGCTAATGAAATATTATGGACTAGAGCAAACCGCGCCATTCCCTCAAAATCATCAACCCGTAGGGAAAGATTCTGGCAACGGGGTAATGTTGCTGTGCCACCATTACCAGGAATGCACACAACCTGCTGAATCCGTTTAGATTGCAAGAGTTTCCAGGCGAGGGCGTGTTCCCTTCCTCCATAGCCAATCACCAAAATCTTCACTTTTGCTTCTTGCTCCAGAACAATTGAAAGTTACAGTTATAGGACTTAATAGCCGACATTACATCTACTGGTAATGGTGCGTTAGCAAAGCATAACGCACCCTACGGATTGATGCTTTGCGGGAGCATCCCACTTTGGCAAAGATACTCGTTTTTTGACAAAGTTTTTACCCCC
>NZ_JAMZMM010000761.1 GCF_024178385.1 Limnofasciculus baicalensis BBK-W-15
CCCCACACCCCACACCCCCTTCCCAGATTGCCGCGACGATCGCACCAATTATGCGCTAATTTAGCGAAAGATTCCTTCCTAGTTGTCTCGTGAGGCTCCAACGTGCCCAAGCCCATTCCTTTGTTACCAATTTTCGCTCTTCTTAGTTTACTGACTTTACCAGCACCCGTTTTTGGACAGGCACTTGTGCCCTATACCGTGCAGCTCAATTCTGAGAAACTAGAGGAGCAAGGCTTAAATCTCGCTCAGGATGCCGTTCAACTTGTCCGCTTCCAGCAATCTCAGTTAGCACTACCGAGAGCGCAACTCGCAACACAACTCGCCCCCAAGCGCTATGAAACATGGTTTATCTTGGGCAGTCTGTACGTGCAAAATGAAGAGTTGGATAAAGGTATTCAAGCTCTGCAACAGGCTCGCTCTCTAGATCGAAAAGAGGCAGGAATTTTATTCACTTTGGGTTCAGCCTATTTTCAAAAAAGAGATTATACCACAGCAATTTCCAATTTGCAAGAGGGATTGAAGCTTAAGCCCGATGTTCCCGAAGCATTGTTCGATCTAGGTAATTCTTATTACATGCTCAAGCAGTATGCTCCAGCACTTACCGCTTATGAAAAAGCAGTGGCTCAGGAAAAAAACTTCTGGCCTGCGATTAATAATATTGGACTGCTGAAATACGAACAGGGGGATATAGCAGGTGCAATTGAAAAATGGCGAATTGCGATCGGGCTTGACAAGGAAGCGGCTGAACCTCAGCTAGCGGCTGCGGTAGCTTTTTATACTAAGGGTGAGAAAGATAAGGGCATAGCCATGGGAGAATCGGCTATCCGTTTAGACAATCGCTATGCCGACTTGCAGTTTCTCAAGGAAAATCTCTGGGGGGAACGCCTCCTCGCTGATACTAAAAAGTTTCTGGAAAATCCCAAAATTCAAGCCGCTATTGCCCAAAGCCAAAATTCTCCCTCACGGATAGAAAGTTCTCCTTAGTCCATTATCGGGACAAGGGGGACAAGGG
>NZ_JAMZMM010000347.1 GCF_024178385.1 Limnofasciculus baicalensis BBK-W-15
TACATCCGTTACCCCATCCGTTGCCCCATCCGTTACATCCGTTACCCCATCCGTTACCAACATCGGCACAATCAAATCCATCACCGCCTTAGTCAAAGGCGCATATCCAAAACCATCCCGCAACTGCGCCATCGATATCCGAGAAAATCCCAACAAAGGCGCAATCGGGACAACTTTCCCCGCCCCATCCATCTGACGCGAAAAATAAGACAACCAAGTATAATTCTGAGGTAAAGCACTCTCATCTAGATAAGATTGTCCCCGCGCCAACTCCAGAAAATCATCAGCCAACGCCCCCACTTCTGCCGCAAATTTATAAGCTACAAAAAACTCCAATAATGAACGATGCGCTGGAGTATAATCCCCATCCGCATTACGAATCAACATCGTCTGCCCCATCATATCAAAATGCCAATGATCTAAATCCTTCTCCTCTCGCACCATTGCACCAAATAAACTACGAATGCGATCCGGAAATAAGCGATAATTTAAACTCATGCGATTGCTCGATACCATTTCCCAAGCTAACTCGCATAAGAAATATAACTTATCTGCCAAAGAAGTAAAAGTTCGTTCCGCTTTAATATCCCTTGCTATCTTTCGCCACACCGCATACAAATAAACCCGCGACATATCCACAGGTTTACCCGCCTCAATATCTGGTAATGCTTCTAAAATTAAATCAGTCATCACTGGGCGACGGGCTAAATCCAACAATTGAGGATTATTTAGTACTTTCTCAACCGTCGCAGCTTCCGCTTGGAAAGATAACACCTGCCGGATTTGTTCATCGTTAAACTTATCCAATTCCAACACTTCAAACTGCGGCGTTTCCCCAGTTAATTTAGCCGTAGAAGCCTGTAACTCCGCATTCAATAAAGCCCGCCCTTCCTTCGCCTCCGGAAAATGTTCCGTGCGACAAGTTAAAATTACCTTCGCACCGGGAACCACTACCTTAGCCAATTCCCAGAAATTATTAATCATCTCCTGACGATTTACCCGCGCTGCCATCTCATCAAAGCCATCAAAAATCAGGAGGAGTTTACCCATCCGATTTAACTCTTCAAAAGCTGAATATCCTGGTAAAGGAATCTCATGTTTTCTGAAGAAAAACTCCGAAAATAAAGACTCCACACTCACCGCCTTAGCATAGTCTCGCAGTGGAATTACTAACGGCAAGCGCGGACGTTGCACCCCACGTTTCTTAGCATCCCGATACTGTTGCAATGCCGTCCAAGCATAGTGTAAAGCAAACCAAGTTTTCCCCGTCCCAAACTCTCCCAAAATTGAGATATGTTCTTTCACAGGATCTGCTAACCATAGGTCAATATACCCATCAATCCACCCATCTCGCTCATCGTAGCGACTAACACCAATCCGGCGCTTACTCCCAGGATCTATTTCTTCTTTTGTACAAGCTATAGGGATATATTTTTTATCGATACCTCGGCGTTTTACATCCGCCTCTAACTCATCAAGATAATCACTAAAATCAGCATTTTGATCCAGTAATTCATCAAAAGTATAGCAAAAAAGTTCCTTATTTTCCCGCTTCTCCACCTCATCCCGCGCCGCCCGACTGATGCGACGATTGGTAACTAACCAGCCTTCATCAGTCCGTTTCTCCTCCACCAATTGCCGTAAAGTTGCCACATCCTGTAATCCCACTTCACCAGCCATCCCACGGACTAAAATCCGGTCATATCCCCGCCTAGCTGGAATAGTAATAATCCATTCAAAATATGCTTCAGCCCATACTTGATAGGTTTCAAATTGATAGCCCAATGCCTCAAACCAACCTCTCATCTGTTGGGCTAATTGAAACGCTTTACATTGCTTTTCTCCAGAGGATTCAGCCCCTGGAAGTGCCAAGAAGTTTTCCCCAACTAACTGGGCTATTTCTGTCCTAATTCCCTCTAATGTGGGTATTTTGGCTAATTCTTCTTGTAGCCTTGTCAATCGTTTATGTAAAGAGTCTATTTTCTGATTAGTCAGAACTTCAGCAGGTGTAAGGGATCTCTTGGTCACTTCAATAAAAATTGCCGCAAATTCGGCTAACTCGCGACGGGGATTAATTCCTAATTGGCGAATTTTATCGGCTAAAGGATATTGTTCTAAAAATGCTTCACTTTCATTTAACAGAATACCTGGATTATTCCCCTCAAAGGCTTTCCGAAAAGCTTGTTTAATCTCCTCTTGCCGTAAAAGTTCCAGGATAGGTTTAGGTTTACCAACACCATACTCAACCAACGCATAAGCGTAAACTACACTAAAATCAGAACGGGGATGATCCGGATCTATTTGAAAATCTTTAAGAAATTTAATAACTCTTTCATTTCGCTCTATTTTACTCTTGACTTCAGCAAGTGGTACGCTAATAATGGCGCTAATGATGTCATCGATTATAATCATGTTGCTAGTCCTTGTAGAGATATATCAGGAGATAAAATATTTCTAAACCAGTACTTCCGAGGTAGCAGGGGAATTATCAACGATTTCTTGAGTATCATCAGCCACAGCCACAGTTAATTTTAATCCTAAAAGCTGTAACCAAGTGCCCAAACTATAAATAACATCACTCCCACTCTGAGATAGTAATTCATCGAGTTTCTCTTGGTATATTTTGGCTTTATCCGGGGAACCAAGGGCTTCAGCAACATGACTTAGTGCTAATTTGAGGAGTTGAGAATCTGGAGATTCACCTTCATCTAATTCAAAATGAGTTTCTAGATAAAGAGCCGCATAATTTGAATCTTTAAGACGTGCAATCAGATAATCATGGTAACTATCACTGGTTGGCATTTTCTCTTCTCCTATAATCTGTCCAGTATTCTATCGCTCTGCGAATATCTCGCTCTTGAGTACTTTTGTCACCTCCACACAGGAGTAGTACAATTATCGAGCCGATTTGTCCAAAATAGATGCGGTAACCAGAAGCATAATCTATTTTTAATTCCCATACTCCTTCCCCAACTGAACGATAATCCCCTAAATTGCCGTTACTAACTCTATCAAGTCTTTTATCGATAATAGTTTTGGCTTTGCCATCCCGGAGTCCATCTAACCACTCAGCAAAAGGAATTCTACCATCTCTCGTAATGTAACGCCTAATATTCCTAGGTTGTACGACCATAATGTTATTTTATGCGATCGCAGTTCATTTTCTCTTTTCAGGTAAGTATCTGATTGTATAAGGGAAGTGCGATTGCTCTAAAAATATGCACTACTGACTACATAGAGAAAAACTGTCTCAGTAGATTAATTTTTTCTAAACCAGTACTTCCGAGTTAGCAGGGGAATTTTCAACGATTTCTTGAGTATCATCAGCCACAGCTACAGTTAATTTTAATCCTAAAACCTGTAACCAAGTGCCCAAATTGTAAATGACATCACTCCCGCGCTGAGATAGTAATTCATCGAGTTTTTCTTGGTATATTTTTGCTTGCTCCGGGGAACCAAGGGCTTCTGCCACATGACTCAGTGCCAATCGGAGAAGTTCGGGTTCCGGATCTTTTTCTTCCAAAATAGACTCGATATAGAGAGCAGCATAACTTGGATCTTTGAGTTGTAAAATCAGAAAATCATGATAAGGTAAACTTTTAGGCATTGTTTTATTTCCTATAGTCTGTCCAGTATTCTACTGCTCTAGAAATATCTTGAGCTTGACTGCTTTTATCTCCACCACAGAGGAGAAGTACTATTTTTGTTCCTACTTGTCCAAAGTAGAGCCGATAACCAGGTACATAGTCAATCCTCAATTCAAACACTCCTTCTCCGACTGAGCGATAATCCCCCAGATTACCCAGATTAACTCGTTCAAGCCGAGCAGTTATTTTACTTTTGGCTTTTCTATCCCGTAGGGCATAAAACCACTCATCAAAAGGAATTTTTCCTTCAGGCGTAGTATAACGCTGAATTTCCCTGGGTTGTACTGTCATAATTTTATTGTAAGCGATTGCCTTTCATTTTATATTGCCAGGTAAGGATCTGATTATATAAGCGAAGTGCAATCCCTCTAAAAATACGCACCACTGACTACATAGAGAAAAACTGTCTCAGTAGATTAATTTTTTCTAAACCAGTACTTCCGAGTTAGCAGGGGAATTTTCAACGATTTCTTGAGTATCATCACCCACAGCCACAGTTAATTTTAATCCTAAAAGCTGTAACCAAGTGCCCAAATTGTAAATAACATCACTCCCACGCTGAGATAGTAATTCATCGAGTTTTTTTTGGTATATTTTTGCTTTATCCGGGGAACCAAGGGCTTCGGCAACATGACTCAGTGCTAATCGGAGAAGTTCAGGATCTGGAGATTCGCCTTCATCTAATTCAAAATGAGTTTCTAGATAAACGGCAGCATAACTTGGGTCTTTGAGTTGTAAAATTAGAAAGTCATGATAAGGTAAACTTTTAGGCATTTTTTTAACTCCTATAATCTATCCAGTATTCTCTTGCTCGGCGAATATCTTGTTCTTGTGTGCTTTTATCACCACCACACAGCAACAACACAATTGTTGAGCCAATCTGTCCAAAATAGATGCGGTAGCCGGAAGCATAGTTTATTCTTAATTCACACACTCCTTCTCCTACTGAACGATAATCTCCCAAATTACCAAGCCTAACTCGGTTTATCCTCTTATTGATTTTGGTCTTGATTTGGCTATCCCGTAGGGCATAAAACCACTCATCAAAAGGAATTTTTCCTTCAGGCGTAGTATAACGCTGAATTTCCCTGGGTTGTACTGTCATAATTTTATTGTAAGCGATCGCCTTTCATTTTATATTGCCAAGACAGCCTCTAAAAAAAGTACAATCTGCTTGTTGCACGCGCTAGGCTAAACCATAGCTCTCGAAGGGCGCGATGCTGAAGGCGAGCGTTGGCGTAGTCTCTCGTAGAGAAGCCATTGCAATAGCATTGCGTTGAGGTTTAGTAGGGATGGTGCGTTAGCAAAGCATAACGCACCCTACAGATATGGTTTTTGCGTATTAATTTTCCTTTTGAATTGCCTGAATTATTAACTCATTACTATTTACTTAAATCAACCTTTTCAGGATTCCCCATCCCAGCAGTAACGGCATAACTTTGAGCTAATAACTGTAACCAAAGTTTGGGATAACGTTTTTCTACCCAAGGTTGTATCTGACGGACAAAATTGGGAAACCAACCGCCAATCAACCAACTGACTAAAGCTTGTAAGGTAAAACTAAAATAACTCCCCAGCCAACGTAACATTTCTTTCCCGCCTGCCATTTCCCAAATCCAAAGTAAGAGAATCGGATTTCTTTTGGCTGCTTTTAGTGCTAGTCGATTAAAGGTTAACCAGCTAAAACGATCTTTGATAAAATCATCTGCTACTTCTGCTGGTTCATCTGCTAATAACCCAAAGAAAGTATTGAGCATAGAATTAATCCGCTCAGGTGGTAAATAAGCACCAGTTGGTACCATCATTCCTTTAGAAAATAGCCAGGTGACGGAAATATTACTTTGATAGGCACGGATTTGGTTTAAATCTTCGGCACTTAACAGATTATGTCGCAATGCAGTATCTAATAAGTCCGTTAAACGATAGAGATTCCGCACCAGGGAACCAAATCCTGTGAAAATTAGGGGAGATTGGAGGGAAGCGGCATCACCAATGGCAACTAGTCTATCAAAGGCAACAGTGCGATCGCGACTCCCTATGCTAAAATGCCCTGGAATATACCCAAATGTGGCTTTCTTCCACACCAGTTTCTCCATATCGCAGCGGCGGTATTCTGGGAGAATTGTAAAGAAGTCTTCATACATTTCTAATAATGAGCCAGGATTCTCAGGATTCACCTGATGATAGTGAAACAAATAGAAAGTAAGTTCATCACCCGCCCCAGGGAATAACTCCCAAATCAACTGTCTGCCGCGCGAGATATCACCGTGGCTATTGAGTACATCGCCATACTGGGAATCCCAGACTCCCGGCTCAAATCCTTTTGCGATCGCAGCCCCCACAGTTGGGCATACACTATTAAAAGCGCTCGTACCGTTTAACTGCCACGCAATGGGAGAAGCAGTGCCCATCGCATCCACTAAAACACGCCCCCTGGCTTGGCGAGGGGATTTGGTGGGGAGATGTTGTAAACTAGCAATCGCAGCCTCTGATGTAATATCAGCCCGGATAAATTCTGTCTCATCCCAGATTTCACCCCCAGCTTGTTTCAGCTTGTCGCCACAGGTTTGTAACAATTTCTCAGAATCGATAGCAATGTTAAGTACAGTGGGCGTATGTAAGATGGCGGCTTTCAGGTGTGGCGGGTTATTGCTATCAAAGAATTTATTGAAGCCATCGACATATTCCCTGGCAATAATATTTTCAAACTCAGCCCGGTTAAATAAACCCAAATCTATCAGGCTTTGGAATTCAGCACGAGAAATATTCCATTCCCGATTCATCCGCCCAAAAGGTAGCCTTTCCACCAGCAACACCCGATAACCTCGCTGCGCCATAACTGCGGCATGGATTACTCCCAATGCGCCACCAATATAGATTAAATCGTAATCGGAGTGGGGAGTGGGGAGTGGGG
>NZ_JAMZMM010000348.1 GCF_024178385.1 Limnofasciculus baicalensis BBK-W-15
CCCTTATTAAAGGGGGGAGTAAGAATATCACCTAGGTTTTTGCCAAGTTGGGATACCCTTTTCAAGATTCCTTCTTGCCATAAGAGTACTAAAGGTAATCGTCTCAAATATAAGATACACAAACGGATATTTTTTAACATATCCCTATTATTCCATTAGTTAAATAAACTGAATCTGTACAACCAAATTATTGTAGTCACCCCCGCTAAATAAATCCTCAAAAGTAAAGATATTCTCACAAAATAATTTCAAGGGATTTATTCTTTCCTAAAAAGTCTTCTGCCGTGGTATCCCCAATTATAAATGGGGCTGGCAATGCCCCACCAGATAATCCTGACGATAAGCCTAATCCCTGAGAGACTGCTACTTCAGGATAACCAGAATCATCTGGGTTGAGATTATCAATTTCACCTGTTAATTCATCAACAGGATACAATCCAAATGTATTATCATAAGCAGCATCACTGTTTACAATAACCTGAGTAGGTACTGATCCGATGAGTTTATCTGGTAAATTAAGTATTTCTGACGATTGTACTTCAGTTAAGTTAGTTCCCCATAATTCAGATTTATCAGTTAATTGCAATTCTTTATTAGGATCGTTCCGAGTTACCAGTTGATGATTTGTATCAGCAACTAGAAGAGTTAAATCGCTGGGGGAGATGGCATTAATAGGGAGAGAAGTAGCTAATCCACTACTAATTGTCATCGCTCCAGCGGTAACATTTGGATTTCCTGGGAGAGGAGGAGTTTGTAGATAGCTACCATTATCGATAAAGCTTCCTAATTGAGGATTAACTAGTTGAACACCTCCTGTAATTTTGGTGTCATTAGGATTAGGATTTAAGGATTGGACATTGCCACCACCATTAGTAAAAGTTGTAGTGGTTTGATGGTTAATATTCCAAGTATTGCCCCCGTTATAAGCAAAATTATCTGTAACTAAGGTATTCGTAAGTTTAGTAGTAGCTCCTCCGCCAAATAAACCACCTCCCATAAACCCAGCATAATTCTTAGCGATGGTAGTTTTTGTAATGTTAGTAGAAGCGGAACCATTTGACAGAGCAATTCCACCACCCAAACCTTCCTTCTTATCTATTGATTCAGCTCTATTTCCGTAGAAAGTACTGTTATCAATCGTAACTGGAGCAGAATTACCTACCCACAAACCACCACCTTGACGCTCCGCTATATTATTCGCAAATGTGGTATTAGTTATGGTTAACTGTCCATTGCCATGCCGTAATCCACCACCAACTGCATTTCCTTGAGCATTAACACTAACTCGATTGTTAATAACTGTACTATTATTGATAATCGCTCGATCTGGCGGATAGAGATAAATAAATAGTCCTCCTCCTTCTGATATGCCTTTATTCCCATCAAAGCGACTCTGGTTGATTTCGACTTTCCCACCGATACTATCATTAATTTTTGCCGAAGCACCATCGACAAAAATTGCACCACCAGAATTTGTTGAGGTGTTTTTAGTGAAGGTTGATTTCTCAATCTTTAAACTACTTAAAAGAGTATTAATTGCTCCACCATTAACACCATTATTGTTATTAAACTGGCTATTATTAACAGTGAGAGCGCTTTCGCTTTTAATGGCAATCGCACCACCACCTCTTTGGCTCTTCCCAGTTTCATTGTTAGCGGCTGTGCTATTACCATTAAATCTAGAATTAGTGACAGTAGTTGTACTGCGAAAGCCAGCAAAAATAGCTCCACCTCCGGAGCCATTGGCGTAATTATTCTGAAATGTGGTATTTACGACTTGGAGGGTACTACCACTTGCTGTACGGATTCCAGCTCCGGCTCCATTTTCGCCAACTCCAGTGGTTTTCCCATTAGAAATGGTCAAATTACGAATAGTAACATTACTAGCAGTGGTAACATCAAATACTCGATAAGCATTATTGCCATTAATTTTCAAGCCAGGAGCATTAACCCCATCAATAATCAGATTTTTATTAATTTCTAGTTGACTACTGGCAAGAGTAATCGTTTTTTGTGCTAAACTAGAATCGAATTTAATCGTATCTCCTGATTGAGCCACTACGATCGCAGATCTTAGAGAACCTGTCCCGCTGTTTGCTGTAGTTGTAACTATTATTGTAGTCATTAGTTATTAGTTATTAGTTATTCTTCATCCGCTACATTCGTTTCCAAATCCGCTACTAAATTCCTCCTCTTCTCTATTATAAAACTTACCCAAAGGCTCCATCTGTAGGGTGCGTTATCCTTTGCTAACGCACCATCCACAATATTAGTAGTGTTCTTGTGCAAGTCCTATATTAATTATTAGTTACAAGTCCATGACAATTAGGTTGATTATACCAATTACTATTGAAATTCCCTAGATCGGCAACCAACTCCACCTCCCCCTGAGCATTAATCGCCCATCCAGTAGCTTCTACCAGGGGAATGGGGAGTGGGTTTTTTGAAGTGGGTGAGGGAATTCTTCCCGGTTCATTTGCCCGTATAACAGGCATCCTGCCTGTTACCCCACCTACGCCTGTTACCCCACCTACACCTGTTACCCCACTTCCCTCCAAAGGGCGCAAATCCTGCCAAACACTCCTTCCTTGGAGACTTTGAGTAGGATCTTCAGGTAAACCACCTCTTCCTGTTACAGTAAAAGAATTACCTCGATCTGCCGCACAACCAGTAGTAATTTGAGTGGTAGAATCATTGAAATTTACTACTAAAGGAACTAATCCTCGACTAGGATCGAGTCCTTGAATATTAATTAGAACAATACCACTAAACTCAGGACCCAAATCAGATGTAGCAGTAATATCACTTTCTGGTGTCAATCTATCGCGAAACTCAGTACCAAAAATACCTTGAGTCGTCACCCTAACCCTACCACCTCTGCCTTTTTGAGCATTAGCAGTAATATCGCTATTATCGAGAGCAACTAAAGCGATAGTATCAATCTCAATATTGCCACCATCACTATTTCCCGTATTAGTAGTAATGCGACTATTATCCTGTAAAACTATAGCAGCCGCTCGTAATTTAATATTCCCCTGACTCCCTGCTACCGTAGCTGCACTTAGAGTACCTTGATTATCTAATCGGATGACATTAGCATTCACCTCCAAATCCCCAGCCGCACCAGCCCCTGTTCCCCTGACTCCAATTTCCGCCCCATCCCGCACCCTTAACTCTCCCGTATTAATAATTAAATTCCCAGCCCTACCTGCACCACTAGTATTCGCTTCTATAGCACTGGGCAAAATTCCATCACCTACAATACCAAAAGAAACTTGCTCTACAGCAATAGGAATACCTGTCGCAAAACCCCTCACTTCCACCGATTCTGATGCGTTTATTCTTAACTCTCCAGCCCCTCCCGCACTTCCAGTTGCCGCTGAAATCTGAGCGCCATCTGCCACTAGCAACCTGCCAGTATTAACTGTTAAATCACCTGCTGGTGCTGTTCCCCGCTTTCCTTGTACAGTTAACAGAGATGAAGAGGTAAATAAGCCACTGAGAAATCGACCATCTGATGCGACACCTTTAAGTTCTACTAACTCAGCATTTACAGTCAGATGTCCCCCTCTACCTGCACCAGCAGAAGAGGCAGAAATTTGTGCGCCATTACTAATAATCAGCTTACCTGTATTGACAGTTAAGTCACCTGCATCACCACTCCCCAGAGTTGCCGTAAACAAACCACCAGGAACATCTGCACCTGCGGGTGTCCCCACAAGTTCTATACTATTAGCAGTAACTGTTAAATTCCCACCGCGACCGACACTAGTTGGAGTAGCAGTAGTAGTCAGGGGAGTACCATCTAATACCCGCAACCGATTCCCAGTTATGGTAAGATTTCCAGCATTGCCAGTACCAGCAGTTCCCGTAAAAAAGAAAGAGCGATCGCGAAATTCGGCAAAATCTGATACATTAACTATCAAATCTCCTCCATCGCCATTCAGTATAGATGTAGTCAATACATTGAATCCATTAGATGTCATCAACTGATTGGTATCAATTTTGATATCACCCGCCCTACCAGTACCAACACTTAAGCTATACAAACCATCAGTGAGATTAAATGGATTAAAAGTCCCCCGTAATAATTCTCCAATAACTTTTCCTGGTGCGATTCCTGTCATATTTATTTCCCCAGCGCGGATGGTCAAATTTCCCCCATTACCGGAACCCAAGAAGGTAGAGGTAGATATAAAAGCACCATTGTCCATTTGGAATCGATTCGCCTGAATATCTATCCCGCCGCCATTAAAATCACCAAAAGTTTCAGCAACTAATTTTGACCCGTCAGTCAGAGAAACATCTCCACCTCGCACCCGAATTGCTCCACCACCTGGTCCATTAGCATTAACAGCAGCCCTATTAGATAGCTGAATATTACCAAAATTCTGAATACCGTCATATCCTAAAACCAAACCCGTTGGAGTAGGATCGAGGCTAACTAACCCAGAAGTTGCTACACTACCAAGTTCAATTCTCCCTTGAAACGCCCTTAAATTACCGCCATCTAAAATAACATCACCACCAACTAGGGCTAAAGTTTGACCAGGTTGCACTTCTAAACCAACTCCTTGAGAGCGATTAATAATTTGACCTGGATTTGAGCCAAACTGCAAACCAATTGGCGCATTAATTGTCAATAAAGGTGGAGCTTGCGGGTTAACAGCACTAAATTCACTCCCATCAGCAAATTTGATACTGTCGGCGGTACTAGCCACAAACGATCCACCTATATTCAACTGAGCATTAGCACCAAAGACAATACCATTAGGATTAATAAGAAAGAAGTTAGCATTTCCAATCGTCCTAATAGTACCATCAATATTAGATATATTTGTACCCGTAACTCGATTAATAATATTCAGAATATCTGGGGCATTATTAAAAAAAGCCTCACTTCCTGTGGGGACAGAAAAATCCTGGAAGCTGTGAAATAAATTATCACCAACTCTAGTACCTTGATCGATAGTAAAATTATTACCACTAGGAGTAACAATAGTATTATTTGGCAGGGTACTATCGGGTATGATTTGAGATTGGGCGACAGAAGTAGCCGTAATAATCCACATCAAAACACTGCCACCAATCCCAAAGTGACGATAATAATGTTCTTTAAAAATACCTCCTATCATATTGTTTCTTTTTTCTAAAATAGCTAGGGAATAGTTTCTAGTTTTGAGTTCTAAATTTTGAATTAAAACTCAAAACTCTCCTCCTCACTTCCAAATTAAAATGCTTGGCCATTGTAAACCGAACGAACTTCGCCATTACGTCTAACAATAGCTTCGCCATTTTTGATATCAACTAACATCCAGCCACTAGTACCAATCGGTTCGCCAATATTGATCCTTTGGGTAACACCATCAATATCAAATAAAGCAGCAGATTGGCTTCCCAATTCCAACACACCCACAAGGGTATGATTCACCGGGGGAGGAGCTGGTGGACTTGGTAAGGCAGTAACTACTGAGGGTGATGGTGATGGTGTTGTTGGTGTTGTTGGTGTTGTTGGTGTTGTTGGTATTGTTGGTGTTGTTGGTGATGCTATAGCTGCTGATGTTGCGACTACAGTGGGGCTTACCCTTGGTTTTGGTGATGCAACCGACTCTCTTTGTACCGATGGAGTTGTGGGGGTAACTCTTGCCGTTGCTACTGATGCTGCGACTTTAGGAGTATTTGCCACAGGGGGTTTCGCCAGTTGTGGCGATGAAAGTACCGGGGCGAGTGCAGGAGGCACTGCCGGGCGGAGTACCGGAGCGGGGGTGGAGGGAATTAGTGGAGCGCCTATCGATGAATTAATCCGTTGTCCCCCCAGGGTTGGGGATTGGTAAATCATGTAGGGGTAATAGATGCGTTCGAGAACAGTTGCAGGTTGGCTGGCATTAGGGGCACGATTGCCAGGAATTGAGAAGGTGGACTGATTACTCCGAGTAGCTCCTACACCTCCATTTGCTATTTGTTGTTTACCTTCATTCTTCCGCTCAATCGTTTCCAGAGAGCGTAAGGCGTACTGAGCAAACTCAGTATCAACTCCTGATAGCTGTTCGTTTTGAGTAGCTGGTGCAGCAGCAAAATTCAGCCAAAATGGCCAAGTCACCCTTTTCTGGTTAACCAGTATCAGGGCAGTGGTTACACCAACAGAAACTAAACCCAACGCTAGGAGGATTTTGTCTAAAGAGCCACTAGATTGCTTGGTAGTTTTAGAGTTAGCTACAGGAGTTTCCACTCCTTTGACTTGTTGAGCTTCCTGAGTGACGTTAGCGGTTGACTCCTGTTTCGGTTGTTGGGATACCGTCACCATTGGTGATGGCATAGCCATTTTGGGCATCACAATCGATTGCAAGGAGATATACTCCGGCTTAATCGGCTCCGTCGGTAATTTACTACTACCGTCTAAAATCCGGTCAATATCAGCAAACAAATCATCCATTAACTTATCCGCATCTGTCTGTGCGGACCAAGGCTGTACGGTGGTGGCAGTAGAGAAGACACTGCTTACCCTTTCTTTAGTACTGACGTTCTGAAACATGGATGGCAGACTCATATAGCGACAAAAT
>NZ_JAMZMM010000349.1 GCF_024178385.1 Limnofasciculus baicalensis BBK-W-15
AAAGGGGGGAGCAAGAATACAACCTGCATTTCTTCCTTTCTCGGGATGCTCCCAGGATAAATAAAAGTCAAAAGTCAAAAGTCAAAAGTTAAAATGAAATAGATGTCGGTTTGGTTGATCGGATAAAACCCAACCAAGCCTCACAATAATCCACAGAAATACAATTGCTAATTTATTTATCTTCTCTTTTTCTTTTTGCCATGATGCTCTTGGCTGTTTCGTAATCCTTAGCAATTTGTAAAGAGATTTGTCCGGAAGACACCTTTGTGCAAATATATTTAGGAAGCTGTCAAGGATATTTGGGTAAGTTGAGCCAAACCTAGTTGAATCCGAGTACAGACTGCCACATCAACTTCAGTATTGAGTATTTCCTCAAAATGCGATATTATTTGCGATAATAAATCGGGCTGAGTTTCAGCAACAGCAGTTCCCAGTGTGTGCAATCCTACCACAGCAGAATAGCGAACTACCCATTCCGGATCTTTACATGTTAAAACTAGAGTATTAAAGACACGCTTTTGGGCTGGTTGAATTTCTGCTAATGGCATTTTGCCCCAGTTTAGATTTCCCAAACCTTTAGCAGCAGCGCGACGCACACTTAGAGCAAAGTCAGTTTCTGCCGCATCCAGTAATGTTTCTAACCCTCTAGGATCGCCAATTCCAGCTAAAGCCCGAATTGCCCAGGCTCTGGCTCCATAATTGTACTCATCTAGCAGATTCAGAAGTGGTAATACCGCAGCTTCTCCTAATTGCACTAATCCATCTACTGCTGCTACCGCTGCACCTGGATTATTATAGCTGAGAACAGTAATTAATGTGGGAATTCCTGCCTCTAAACGGGCATCTGCTAAGGCTTCTACTGCTTTTAATAAGCGTTCAGAAGAATCTGCCTGTTCAATCGCGAGAATGAGTTCAATTAGTTGGTTATTCGTCATTGGTTTTTAGTTATTAGTCGATTTATTCTGCTCGATCAAGACTAGTTTATCCCGATCAAACCCATCGTAGCTATATTATGTTTATTTTCGCAGCCAGTTAATTGTTGCTGATTGATGGTAAGATCGGAGTGCGTATATGGCAATAAATAAGATCGGCTTTGAATAGTGGTAGTAGCGCGATTGGCAAGCACCAGCGCTTTGCGATGGCTTCGCCCAACCCAGGCATCGCAGAAACCGTCATAGCCACAAGCAGTCCTAGCTATTCTCTCACAAAACGAGATCCAGGAGACGAGCGATGTCAGAGCATATCCACATCCGCAGAGAAAATTCTTCTCAAAGCAATTCAACACCATCGTCAAATTGGCTTCAGAGCCGCCCATTCCCAGCGCCCAAAACCTCTCAAACAGAAAACTTGCCTCCTACAAAAGAGCAAATAGAGGCAGGAGAGCGTTTGGGTTATAACGCCGCCAAAATTCCCACCCATCCTCCGGAATCGCCACCAAATCCTGAAGCTGAGACATCATCGCAAGAAACCGAATCGCCACCAATTGCTTCAGGAGAAGTTAGTCAATCCCAAGAAATAGAAGCTCCTGAAACAGAAATAGCCCAGCGCAAACCAGACACATCAGATAGACAACAAGAAGAAAAAGAATCTGATTTTTCTGGTAAATTTATCGATGTTCCCGTTAATGCGCCTCAGTCAGAGTCTACAGAAATATCCATTCAAAGGAAATTTAATTCATTTGAGTTAGAAAATGGATATAAATCGCCATCGATATCGAGAGTTGAGCCTCTATTAAATCAGTCGAATTCCTTTAGCCAACAGCAATTATCTACCGAAGAGACTCTTCAGCGCCGGGAAACTACTGAGGAATTTAAGCCTAAAGAAGAAGAAGAGATTCAACAGGAGGAGCCAAAACCTCTACCTGAGTCCAAATATGATTCAGAATTGGCACGCCCAACCGCGAAAACTATCGCAGAAGTCTCTTGGGAGGAAGACTTAAAGAAAGAGCCGCAAATACCCCAAAACTCAAAAGACTCAGCACCACTAAAGCCGAAAAAACTAGCAGAAGCTGCTGCCGAAATTCAGTTAGAAACAAAAGAATCGCAAAATGCTGCAAATCTAAATAGTAATACAGCAAAAACAGCAGCCAAAACCCCAACAATTACTAAAACTGAAACCCCACTAACAAATACTCCCCAAACTGTTGAAAATCAGCAACCGGAAACAGAGACTAAGGAAAAAACTGAACAAAAAGCAGCATCTCAACTAGATAAAAAAACAAGTACAGATGCCAATCCCACCGACACTCAGCCAGGAAATGCCACCGCCACACCAAATCCCAACTCTGGTACAGGTTTCAGTGGTGGTGGCGGAGATACTCCTGCAATTGGGCAAAAAGCCATCGCAATTAGTGCAGAAGATCCCGCTCAAATTCTGGCACAATTAAAAAATACACCCCCAACCCAAGCCATTGCTACCTACAGCCAAGCCCAAACCGCTTCAACTCAAGCGCTGGAAAAACAACGGCAAAACCTCCAAAAAACTATTCCAGAAATTCCCGCACCAACAGGATTACCAGGAGAATCGGCGGCAACATCAGAAAAAACTGTAGCACAAGCAGTTGAAAAAGCTGGAGTAACCAAAGAAACCCCAGATATTAACACTGAATTAAATCAATCGGGCACATCAGGAAATCAGTACGATCCTAAAGTACCAGAAATACCGCCACCAAAACCTCAGACGGCAACACAATTAACAGGTGGAAATGTTGAAAAAGAAGGAGAATCAGATCCCGCACTTAGTCAAAGCGCCCAAAATGCTTTAGCTAATGTCAGTTTAGATACCAGTCAAGTTAGCACAAGTGCCGGGGTGCGCCCCAATGTGGATTTGGCGGGTGAAGCCAATCCCTCGCAACTTGATGCGACTCAAGCTAAATCGAGTCAGGAAGTGCAAGCTGCTAAGACTGAAGCGGCGGCACAGATGAATCAAGACTTTGGCGAGAATAAAATTTTCCCCCAAAGTAGTAATGAAATCCTTAAAGCTAATAAGGAATTATCAGCAGTTGCAGTTTCTGGAGGTAAAGCGGGAGAAAATCCGGCTATTCCAGGAGAAGTGGTGGGGAGTTTGAATCAATCGCTAAGTCCATTTTTGAGAGAAAAAATTGGTGCAGAAGAGGGTAAATATCAAGCAGGTAAAGATAAATTTGATCTAGATTCAGTTAAGGCGAGAAGTGAAGCCGATACTAAAATATCCGGGCTGAATGAAGAAACCAAGCAAAAACAATTAACCGAACAAAAACAAGCCCAAGCTGAGGTGCTGGGGTTTAAACAAGAATGGAAAACTGAGTTAGATAGTGCCGAGAAAGACTATCAGGAGAAAGCTGGCAAAGCCACCAAATCACAGCGGGATAAAATTGGTCAGGAGAAAAGTAAAGGTGAGAAAGAAGCCGCCAAGCACCTAGAAGATGCGGAAAAGAAAGCAACAGACGAAAAGCAAAAATCCGACGAACAAGCCAATCAGAAAAAAACAGAAGCATCAAAAGAATCAGGTGGCTTCTGGGGTTGGGTGAAATCAAAAGCCAAAGCCTTAATTGATGGACTAAAAGAAGCAGTTAATTTTATCTATGATAATTTTAGGAAGGCAGTCAAAGCTATTTTTGAGGCAGCCAAGAAATTAGCAGTAGCGGCGATAGATTTAGCGGGAAAGGCAATAGTTGGGTTAATTAAAGGATTTGGCGAGATTCTCAAGGGTTTGGTGAAGGTAGTTTTTGCGGCTTTCCCAGGAATTGCGAAGAAGATTAATGCCAAAATTGACCAGGCGATTAATAAGGCGGCAAAAGCAGTAAATGCAGCGGCGGATTTGTTGAAGAAAGGTGTGAGTGCCATTCTGGATTTCTTGGCAAATACTTTGGATACGTTATTGAAACTTGTCCAAGATATTTATAACGGCATTTTCACTGTAATTGGGATGTTAATTAACGGTGAATTTGCTGAATTGCTCAAACGGATTGGTAATTTAGTAGAAGCGGCAAAAGCCGCCCCACCTCAATTTGAAACGGCGGGATATGAAGAACTTTTAGGAGGTAATCTGGATCAACCTTTATCACCCGCAGAATTAGCTCAAGCTGGAGTGAACCCTCCAGGTGCAGTGGGTGGTAGTACCGGGCAAATGGGTGAATCTAGTGAATTACCTACCGCACCTTGGACAGAAGAAAATGTCGGGGTTGATGCCGTTGAAAATAACATGGAACTTTCACCGGAATTATCTGCCGAATTAATGGAGCAGACACAGGGTGAAGGTGAGGTAATGTTGGAGCAATCCAATGATGAAAGTCGCTCAATGGAGGCGATTCTTGCCGAAGCAAGTGGTCAAGAAAAAGAGGGAGGAGAACAACAAGAACAACCCGAACAACAATATCCCGATGATGGACTTTCACCGAAACAAAGGGCAGAAATAAAATGGCAATTAATGAAGAAAGGGATTGCTGATTGGTGGTCAAATAATTGGCCGACAGTTATCGGTGCAGGAGTAGTCGGAGTTGCAGGATTTATCGCTGCTAATATTGTCACAGGCGGTGCAATTACCGCCGCACTTCCAGCCATTATGGGTGTGGTAGGACCCCTATTTGCAGGTTTAACTGTTATGCAATTAGCTGGACATGTTCGTGACTATCTCTCCAAAGGTTGGGCAGGAGATATTCAAGGTGGTGGTAAGAGTTTAGCTAAAGGATTAGCAGCAGGTGCGATTGAACTAGTTTCTTGGTTAACATTTAAAGCTGGAGGTGCGGCGCTTAAGGGTGCGAAAGCTGCTGTGAAAGGTGCAAAAAATGTGGTGAAGGGTGGATTAAATTTAGCGAAAAAGGCAGCTCAAGCGGTTATTAAGGGTGTTAAATATATTATTGAGAAGGGGAAGGTTCTCTTTAAGGGGATTGCTGGTGCGGGGATTGGGAAAGGGTTCAAGAAACTCAAGGATTTGGGTAAGGAATTGTTGGAGAGGATGCGATTTAAGGCATTCCGGATTCGGATAGCGAATCGGCGCTTTAAGCTAGAAGGGTTGATTAATCCTTGGGTGCTGTTGGCAACTGGGGAGGTTAAATATTTTGATTCAAAAGATCTCAATCGCAGTAACACAGGAAATTATAAATTAGGCGAAAAGATTACTACAGCACCAGGAGATGCAGGTGTTGTGGTAGGTGTTACGAAGAAGGCAAGTCACGCTGTTAAAGAGTTACAAACACATCTTCCTCGCTTTCAAGCCCTCGCAGATGCCAATGGAATACCAAGAAATCAGATTTTAGACTTGTATGAATACTTGGGTACAAGAGGTGTGAAAAATCTGGCGACACAGGCAGATGATGAGATACTGGCAGCGCTTAAGGCTGTGGAACTTGAAAAGCTGGATGCTGGTCACAGTATTGCCCGACATGGTTCGCAGGCATCCAATCCAGCTCTCAAGAAACGTATTACACAAGGAATTGCGCCTGATGGAAAGATCAGCCCCGCATCACCTTCTACACGCTTCAAAAATTATAAAGATTGGGTTGATACCCGTAAGGCAGGACTTGATGCCATTGAGACACACTATAGTGTAGATCTCAGCAAAGGACCTGGTATTGGGGGCAATCCGCCAGATAATTCTTACAAGATCGTCGCGGAACATACTTCTCATCCCGACCTGGGTAAAGGCTTTTACGGCACTGGTACTCCCTACAAGACATCTATCACTAGTGGTGGAGTAACTAAGAAAGGTAAGGTTTTTCCAGGCACTGCCCCTGTAAATAAGGGAATTAATCGTACAGTGACTACTATTGAGTGGATAGCAGATCCATCTCTAGTGGGTGGTGGTCGTTGGAAGGTTGTCCAGCATATTCCTTGGGCTAGAGACTTTGACTTTGTGACAAACACATACACAATTCCTGCTGATTACGTGATTCCTTAAGGTGAAATTATGATGAGAGAGAAAATGGAGATAAGCAAGAGTATGGTTCGCTTTTATCTTACTAAAGTAACCAACCTATGGATTATAAAAAACGGTGTACCAGCAGACAGTCTTGCTGAATATGATGAATATGTGGAAGAGATCAAGCGTAGCGCTATCTATCGAAATGAGGTTGATAGGCTGAAGTTTTCCTTTGAGGAAATTATGGCTAATCCTGATATTGACACAGGAGAGCTAGCTGAGAGTGAATACCCTTGGGATGATGGAGAAGTTAGAGAGCTTATGCAGTACATCTATAATAAAATATGTTCAGAAGCGTCTTGATTAATAAAATACTTAATCCGATCCAATCTCATCCACTGACGGATATATTGAGTGTTGGCTATATTGATAGTGACGAAACAATCAAAAAATTTCACACTATACAAGAAGATGTGTATCTAGAGTTCGGCAATTCATTATTGCGCTGCTCTTCAGTAAATCAGTATGACAAACTGAGGATGAAGATTGTTAATCAAATACAGCGGTTCCCTCTCTTATGAGGTACACTAGCAGAAATTAACAAACCAATTGCTTAAATGTTGAGGATCAATAAGGAATGGATAGAGAAAAAAGCTTATGGTGAATCTGAATATAGTGAGTTAGTTTGGAACGGGAGTAGTG
>NZ_JAMZMM010000350.1 GCF_024178385.1 Limnofasciculus baicalensis BBK-W-15
CCTTTGACGACGTGCATTTTTTAATATTTTAAGCCGATAAGGATCGGCATCTTTGCGCCATCTAAGGCTATAACCTTGAATTTCAGATAAATGTTCGACGAGACATTGTTCCCAGCCTTTGAGAGTACCGATAGTTTTGGTATTATCCAATAGTCCCCTTTCTTCTTCTTGACGAGTAAGTTTGGCAAATTTTTCATAAAAGGGATAGTCTGGCGTGACGAATGTTTCTTTACGATGCAAAATAGGCGGATTCTCCGAACTATCGTATTTACGGTAGACAACATGTAAATCTTGTAGATCAATTTGCAGGCTAGTATGCAAGGTAGGATGAGGATTCGTATCAAATTCTGGATAAAATAAGTAAGAAATTTTTGCCTTGTTAATGTGGAATTTAATTAAAGTAGTGCCATGCAATCGCCCGATAGTCCGACTGGCACATCCTTCATAAAGTCGCAGTAAAGGATTGAGTCTTTCCAGTGCTGAAATATGGACGTAAAGAGCGTTAGGAAGGTGTTTACCAATAGTACTTTGTTGGCAACAATTAGCAATTATTCGTAAGTCTCCCACACTCGCCAGCATCAAATCAGCAGCGGTACAAGCATCTCGATAAGTGCCGAAAAGTCCCTTAATATCATTTCTCACCACCTCCAGTAAATGGCTGAATTTGGGGCGCTTGCTGAATTGGCTCAGAGCGAGGTAAACTAGGAGATCTTGGCGACGTTTATCTGCGATCGCATCCCATTCTTCTTGCTCTGTTACCTGTAGAATCATCTGAAAGGCACGGCGCAGGCTACCGAATTCTTCCAGTATTTCGCGAATATTTGATAATTCAGTAGTACTAGGAATCCGTCCCCTTTCCGCCACAAATGACATTAGGGGAGCCAAAAGTTCTTGATAGTCTTCAAACCTTTTTGAATTGAGGATAATTCTGGGGGCAGTCAGGCGGGAACGGAAGCGAGATGCTCGAAAACTCTGAGCTTTTGCTTCCTCGCGAAAGACAAAAAAGATTCCCAAATCAACTGGAATTGCGTCTACTCCTAAAACTTGGTCAATATATATTTTTAATTCTTCTTGTTCGTAATACTTTTGAAAGGTATTGCGACGAGTAATAATGCCATCTCCATATCCAATTTGACCGGAATTGCGATCGTCAATTAAAACCTGAGCTGATACAATTAAGACTTGACTTGTCAGTCTCCAAGCATTAATCGTAGCTTGACGACGCTCAGGCGGGTTTTCAATCACATTAATGATGTAACCAAAATTAACAATATCTGCTATCGTCAAAGGATGATCGGGTTGATAGTAAGGGTCCCATCCTCCACAGATGTAACCCTGTTTCCCGAGTCGCCGCACATCCCCACCGTGACCGCAGCCGTAATCGAAAAAAGTGGTATCTTTAGTTAGTATTCCACTTTCTATGGCCAAGCGGACGGGTTTCGAGAGTTCAGTGCGAACCATCGCCGCTTTGTGGCGCTCAATTTCAAAGGTATCTGGTACAGGAGCAACCATAGTTGTTGGTTGTTGGTAGTTGGTTATTTGTGATTTGTTGTTGGTTATTTGTTAATATATCTGGCAAGAGAATCCACCAGCACATCAACTTTGCAGGAATTTACATTGAGCGGGGTATTTCGTAAAGAATTTACAATTTAAGTAAAAATTTATGTATTTTTATATAGGTTTGCCACACAGATCTAATGAAAACCGATATAATACCGTGAGGATATCAAAATGTCCACTAAAAACATTAACTCACTAAATAGGTCAGAGCCAATAATCCTTATACTCTTACTTCTCGCTACCTTATCCGCCACACCAATTCAAGCTGCCAAACCTGAAGATATTACACAGCTACAAGAAACCAGGGAATGCGAAACCTGTGACTTGAGTGATGCCAATCTCAGTAGCGCCAACTTAACCCAAGTTATCCTCAGCAAAGCTGACTTGCAGCGAGCTAACTTGAGTCAAGCGAATCTTACTAGTGCAAACCTGAGCAATGCCAATCTAATTAGTAGCAATCTCACTCAAGCGAATCTCACAGAAGCTAACCTAACTCAAGCATTTCTTGGTAGCGCTAATCTCACTAATGCCGACTTAAGAAATGCCACTTTAAAAGGAGCTAATCTGCCTGAAGCTATCCTCCAAGGTGCAAATTTGACTCAAAGTATCTTGAGTTTAGCTGACTTTAGCGATGCCAACCTATCTCAATCCATCCTCACTTTAGCAGAATTAAAAGGAACTGACTTGAGACGTGCCAACTTAATAGGAACCCGCCTCAATGGTGCTAATTTGAAAACAGCTAACCTAGCTGCGGCTCAACTTAATAATGCTAAACTTAATGGTGCTAATCTGAATGGGGCTTACTTAAGAGGGGCAAATTTTACTAATGCTTCTTTACAAAATGCTGACCTAAGTGAGACTAATTTGCAAGACACTAACTTCAGCGATGCTGACCTGAAAAATGCGAACCTAACTGGTGCCGTTTTCTGTAATACTATTATGCCGGATGGAAGCGTATCTAATCGAGATTGTCAGTAATTGTTTTTTTTTGTTAGAACAAGTCAATATAATTAAATAATTAATTCTGTCAATCCGAAAATTAATGTAAAATCCTCAAGATAATAAATAACCAACAACAAATAACAAATAACCAATAACAAATAACCAATTAAGCACTACGCTGATTAGACATTTCCTGAGCATGAACCCGATTATGTGCTAAACTCAAAGCATTCCAAGTTTCCTCTCCCACAATCCCATCCACAACTAAACTATGAGACTGTTGAAAAGATTTTACAGCAGTCTCAGTGCGATCGCCAAAATCACCATCAATTGAAACCTGATAGTCACCAGTACATCGCAGCACCCACTGTAACGTAATCGCAGCCCCATCCTTGCTACCATATCGCAGTACAGGCATATTCACAGGTGCGCCCCTATCGAGAGCTTGCCAAGTTAGCGCTCCGACAATACCATCTTCTCTAAGAAATACCCGATGCTGAAACTCAATTACCGCATCGCGAACACACATATCAAAATAACCTCCAATCGGTCCAGTGTAGACACCTCGCCGTGTCAGTAATTTTTGTAATTCCAAAACATCTGCACCAACTGCACCCATTTGGAGGATAGGCTTTTTCAGCCAAAATCTGGTATTTGTCCTGCTCCTGGCTGTTTCAGGATAGATTAGAGCTTCCATAGTGACTCCTTGATAACTTTAGGTTTTGCGATGGACAAACCGGGACTCTGTTGAGTTAATCTTACTCCACTCTCAAGTCAATCCTACTCCATGATTCATGTAGAAATAAAGATCCAAATTGTAAAGAATCAACGATAGCCTACATCCTAGTGGACGATCGAGTCCATTCTTGAGGCTATTTCACCCTCTTCTTTGCGAACCTTTGCGCTTACCTTTGCGTACTTTGCGTTAAAAAGAAGGTATTATATAGCCAAAGTCAGTGGGCACTCCCTACTAACATAATTTTATGCTTTTCGAGTTATCTTGGGGAGTGCCCACCCTACAAAAAACAGCTACTGAAGTAATCTAGATTTTAGTCCGTTTTAACGGACTTAAGCTATTAGACAGTGGCTGATAGCCACTGGCGGTTTTGGCTACTGGTGCAAAATCTGAGTCATAACCGCCCTGGCGACTGCTATATTCAACCGATAACCCCTAAATACTCTATCCATAATTTATACAATAAATTCCCAGAGGGCGAGTCAATTAAGCTTATTTTTCCCACTATAAATTATAGTAGTCACTTGCCCCCATACCAATTTTATTCAAAATTATCGACTCTCTTATCTACTACTTTTTCACATCTAAAAGCTTACGCCAATCTCGAATAGCAGACTCGGACCAAAGCCAGTTTTTGCTTAGTGCTTCTGGTTGAAAGTTAACTGGATCGTCACCCCTTACTTTTTGGCGTAGTTTCAATGATTCATTTAACAAATTTGCTCGTTTAGGTTCTGGTTGTTTTTGAGCAGATTTCCAGAACCCTAGTGCTAATCCTGCATAAACGTTTAATTCGTTTTGCTTTGCACCAACTCCGGCAACATCCGCTTCATTTTTAGTTTTTTCCAAGTGAGTTAGTGCATCTAGCCAAGCATTATTAGCACGGTCAAAATCTCCCTCGGCGTAATAAGCAAAACCCAAAGCATTGTAGTATTCAGAGGAGTTTGGGTTCCCTTTAACTGCGATTTCCCAATAACGTCGTGCATCATCTATGTTATAGTCTTTGCTACCTTGTTGGATAAATTGCCATGCTAAACGTCCTCTGAGGAAACTGACAATCGGTTGATCTAATTGAGTTTTAGGTACAGCATCAAGAGCAGCTTTTGCTTGTGGTAAAGCACCTCTGTTTAGCAATTCCTCAACTGACTTTTGTCCGGCGGAGATATTACCGCGACTAAGTTGTTCTATGGCAATATTAGTAACAGTAGCAGTTTCTGCTTCTGACAGATTAACATTCTGGGAATTGTGAGGAGCTTGGAGCGCAGGATTTGCCGCAATTGGCGTATTCGGTACAGATTGGCGATGAAAAACTACGGAAATACCCAATACCGCGATCGCAATTACACCCGTTACCCCCAATCCTAGCCACAGCCTGGGAATATTGCGCCACCGACTCTTCAAGTCCCACTGCTGCGATACTGATGGTTGGGATGGGGCAGAATATGTTGCTGAGGTTGATTGCTGCGAGGGTGCAGTTTGGTTATTGCTACTATGAATTGGGAATTGTCCCACTCCCGATTCTAACCCAGTATTTCTAGAAGTTTCCTCCTCCAAAACGGGTAAGTTTGAGCCACCGGTAGGCAATTCATTCTCTAATTCTCCCAGCAAATTTTTAATAAAATCTGCCGGATCGTCACTATCTAGATCCCCTATACTTGAACCGTCTATCCCGCCATCGATACCTACATTTTCATAGCCAGTAAATATTGCCATCGGGTCATTTTCCAGATCTTCCTCCAGGAATTTCCTTTTGCTTGCGATCCGGGATTGCGGTAATTCATCTTCAAGCTGAGGAGATCTCCAGGATGAGTTCAACTGCGGTAAAGGTTGCTCGTCATCCCAATTATAGCCCGCTACATCAATGAGATAGCCATCAAATTCCGGAGTTAAATATAGGACAGGTAGTGCCCAATATAATTGGTTAGATCCATAAGCCGAAATTAGTCCTTGTCTGGCTCTACTGAGGCTTAGATCGATAGGATGACCTTGATTAATATTGCGGTATAGAAGACAGGTAAGAGTTAGGGCTACTTCATCAGGAATTCGCTCCGCCATCGCCAAAACGCCGGGAATTCCACGCTTAACTAAGGCTTCTGCCAAATTCCGATCTTTGCTATTATCTAGGGGATCTGATGTAGCAGTATAGGCACTGCGACAGGAGTTAAAAACTGCTAATTGAACCCCATTATTTACCAATAATCCTGCTAAGTCATCCCCATTTAATGTTTCAGTTAAACCTGTTTTCTTACTCACCAAATAGACATCACCACCGGAATCTCCTAAACTACTATGTCCGGCATAATGAAATACTTGATAGTGCCCTTGTTCCAACTCTTGAGTTAGTTCTTCCCTGCCCAACTGCTCCCGCACTGTAAGTTGAATATCTCCACTTTTAAGTTCATCTCGTAAATGAGATGCTTCTTTAAACAATTCTAAATTTTCCTGGTCACTAGGACCAGCAATTACCATCAGAATTCTCAGGGGTTTATTGGGTGGGGTGAGGAGGTTTGGCAGAGATCTCATCAATCCGGTATTAATCTGATAGCGACAAAATGCGACATCAGTACCCGTGGCGAGGGGGCGCGAGTCTTCATGTAGCACTTCCCAAGGCAAGCGGGGTAAGCGATTTCCCTTTAGTCCCAAGCGCAATCGTAACATCTGACGCTGATTTTGTGCGATCGCCTGCGCCACTAGCCAACTATCACGCAAACTACCTTGAAACAAGGCGTTATACATTTCCTGACCGAGGGATACCAAGTTGAGGCAAGATTGACTCACCCGCTTCTGAGAATCGGGCAAAAAAAAGATCTCCTCCATTCCACTACCATTACCTGAGAACAAGCCTAAGATCGGATCGTTCATCAGTTGTCGCGCCACAGACAACCAATCCTCTACTGGCCAAAATACTTGTTCTTCTGCCAATGGTACTCCTGGTGCAACGTGTTCTGTCCGTACCAGATATTGATCTTCTCCTAGGGGAGTTACCGAGATATGGAATTCCTGTAATTCCTGTGCCACTGATTCTACCTGATTAATCTTGTTGAATTGGGATTTCAAGGGCTTTAGCTGAGTAGTCAAAGTATTTAAGCGGTTATTATGTCTCTTTATTATTCAGATGAATGATTCAAAGATCTGAAAGTTTCCAATCAGAAGTTAGGGAGTAGGGAGTAGGGAGTAGGGAGTAGGGAGTAGGGGGACAAGGGGGACAAGGGAGAGTTTTAACTCAAAACGGACTTCGTCCCGCTGCGCTAACAAAACTCAAAACTCAAAACTC
>NZ_JAMZMM010000762.1 GCF_024178385.1 Limnofasciculus baicalensis BBK-W-15
GTAATGGGGATATCATAGATTATTATTGTTTTTTAAATATTTCCTGTTTCCCTAGCCCCTAGTCCCTAACCCCTAGCCCCTAACCCCTAACCTTGGTAAAAAAGTGACCGCTAACTCAGCAGACAAAACTTCCCCTCAACCCTCAACCAGGAGACGTTCGTGGTTACTCGTTGTTATCTTTCGAGTGCTAATGTTGGGGCTGGGTGGGGGTGTAGCCCTAATTTTGGGGATTGTGCTAGCAAATGTCTATCCTAGTCCTAATCCGCAGAAGCCCCTAGTGTTGAAAATACAGTCCTATTTTGACAAACCACTAAAGGCTGCTGCACCCAAAGCTAGTCCAACAGGGGTATCATCACCTACCGAGAAAATACCCCAACTAAGCCCGGTAGAAAGACAGCAAGTAGAAGCTCAACTTACTGATTTTCAGGTACAGCTTAAAGCAATCAATGACAAGGTTACCACTCTAGAAACTCAACTTGGCACTAGTCGTCCTAACGACTCTCTCGAAAGGCGAATCCAAGCTATCTCCCTTCTACTACAAGGGGTACAGCCCCCCAGCGAGAATGACACATCGGTGGGAAGTGCTGATGCCAAGAATTCCTCGGCAGATTCTCTGGGGTTAACTAACAAGTTGAAGATAACGTTACCCAGTGATGTTTTATTTGATGGCAGCAACAGCATTCTCCGCCCAGAAGCGGGATTGATTTTAGACCAAATTATGGCGGATTTGCGTAATTATCCTGCCAGCACTATTCATATTGCTGGGTATACGGATAGTAATGGCGATCCTGATAATAATCGAGCATTATCATTTCTCCGAGCTAAAGCAGTTGAGCAGTATTTTGCCCGCACCTTGGGCAGGGAATATCGCTGGTTAGTTATCGGTTACGGTGCAACTAATCCTGTTGCAGCAAACGACACTGATGCTAATCAACAGCGCAATCGCCGTATTGAAATTTCCGTTGATTAGGGTGAGGGAATGGGGAATGGGGGAGTTTTGAGT
>NZ_JAMZMM010000351.1 GCF_024178385.1 Limnofasciculus baicalensis BBK-W-15
CCAATAATAAAGAACAAGTATACCTCTATTGGGGAGAAGATGACTTTGCCATAGCAGAAGCAGTCAAGCAACTCCGCGAGTCTGTCCTCGATCCCAACTGGGAAAGTTTTAACTATGATAAAATTCCTCCAGAGAGATCCGATGGGGTTATTGAAGCACTTAATCAAGTCATGACTCCACCCTTTGGTATGGGGAAGCGTTTAGTCTGGTTATTCGATACAACAGTATGTCAGCAATGTCCCGAACAGAGTTACTCAGAATTAGAACGAACCCTACCCCAAATTCCCCCAACATCAATTTTACTCCTGACAACTAGAAATAAACCCGATAGCCGTCTGAAATCCACGAAACTCCTGCAAAAATATGCCTCATCTCGTGAATTTTCCCTTATTCCACCATGGCAGACAGAAGAGTTAGAGCAACAGGTAAAATTATACGCTCAAACTGTTAAAGTTAAACTAACCGTTACGGCTGTGACACTCTTGGCAGAATCAGTAGGGAACGACACCAGACAACTTCGCAATGAACTAGAAAAATTGCGTCTCTCTGTAGGTGATTCAACTCAATCTATCAACGAAAATCAGGTAGCTGCTTTAGTAACGTGCAATACACAAAACAGTTTACAATTAGCAGCAGCAATTCTCAAAGGAGATAGTGCCAAAGCCTTAGCATTAGTTACTGAATTAATTAACAAAAATGAACCAGGATTGAGAATTGTTGCCACCTTAATCGGGCAATTTCGTACCTGGTTATGGGTTAAACTAATGGTGAGTGAAGGAGAAAAAGACCAAAAAGCGATCGCAACTGCCGCTGAGATACCCAATCCCAAACGCATTTACTTCCTGAGCAAAGAAGTCCAACCCCTCTCCCTGACTCAGCTTACCTCAACCCTAGAGGTACTCCTAGACTTAGAAGTGAGCCTCAAACGTGGAGCCGATGCCCTTTCAACCTTGCAAACAAAAGTTATCCAACTTTGCCAAGTCTGTAAGGATTGGTGAATGGGGAACTTATAACCGATAAAATAGTTCAGAAAAACTAGCACCCTAGAATT
This sequence comes from Limnofasciculus baicalensis BBK-W-15, assembly GCF_024178385.1. Taxonomy (GTDB): domain Bacteria; phylum Cyanobacteriota; class Cyanobacteriia; order Cyanobacteriales; family Coleofasciculaceae; genus Limnofasciculus; species Limnofasciculus baicalensis. The sequence continues at coordinate 1,052 of NZ_JAMZMM010000351.1, forward strand.
ATTAGTGACTGATTTTTTAGTCGTCTGGAATTGTGATGATCAAGTCTTCCCTATCTCGACTCTACTCCCACAACATTTTCGCCCAATCTCTGGTTGTGGTAACACTTGCTGCAATTGGCGTATTATCTGGCGTAACACCAGGGATCTATAAAGACTCCCATACCCTAGTCTTCAGTAGTTCAGTCTACGCTCAAACAGCACCGACTGACGCTGAGATAACTGGTTATACTAAAGCTGTCTTAGCTATGGAGCCACTCCGTCAAAATGCCTATAACGAAATTAAAAAAATTATGAGTGGTGCTGTGCCAGATATTGAATGTTATCGTGCTGAAAGTATTAGCAGGCTTAATCCAGCAGAAGCACGACAGATTGCTGAAAATTATTGCAGACAAGCTTCAGCAATAGTGGTTAATTATTTAAGTCCAGCGAGATTTAACCAAATTACCCAAATGGCAGATAACGATCCTAATTTACGACAAAAGATTAAAGATAGAATGCGTCAGTTGCAGTAAAGTTTGTTAGTTTTGTCTATTTAACCAATCTCCTAAATCAGTGACTTCTGAAAAATCTAATCAGGCTCCCCCCAATGTTTGTCGTAGTGCCATGGATAAACGGCTATCGGGCAGGGCGAAGCATTCGTATTCTTGATTTACGGTTAATCCGAGAGGTTATCCCCCGAATCCTGCGCCCCTACATATTATTGGTAATGAGTAACAACCAACAACCAACAACCAACAACCAACAACCAACGATTTTACATCTTTTGCAACTCGCTAGCCCAACCTTGCCCGTGGGAGCTTATAGTTATTCTGAAGGATTGGAAACTTTAGTAGATCGGGGTATAATTTGCGATGGCAACGCCAGCCTTCGGCATCGCAACACTTTATCACAATGGCTGGAACAATCCCTACGCTATGGTGCCATTCGATTGGAATCAGCGATGATGCTCCGAGCTTATCAAAGCGTCACTCAGAGCGATTTGACAGCTTTGAGCTATTGGAATGCTTGGGCTTCGGCAGCAAAAGAAACTGCTGAATTGCGATCGCAAAGTTGGCAAATGGGTAACTCTCTGATTAAGTTACTCCTAGATTTACACAACTCCAGCCCAAGTTACAATAACATATCTTTACCAGATTTAGTATCGGCTGCTGGTGTACCCTGTAATTATGCGATCGCATTCGGTATTGCTGCAGCTTACTGGCAAATCGATCTTACCGCTGCTTGCCTGGGCTACCTCCATAGCTGGGCATCCAATCTAATTGGTGCTGGTGTTAAGCTCATTCCCCTCGGGCAAACCATCGGCCAACAACTCCTCTTAGAAGTTTATCCTCAGCTTTCCCTTGTCACTCAAGAGGTTTTAGCCTTAGAGGATAGAGACTTAAGCAGTTGTAGCTGGGGATTGGCTCTCTCTTCTATGGCTCATGAAACTCAGTACACCAGATTATTTCGGAGTTAGCATAATGTAAAGTTTTGTAACTAAGTTATGAATTTATTTTACATTCTTTCACATAGACCGATGATGAGGTATTGTAATCAATAGTGAAATTCAGCCATTAAGCTGAGGCATCCTAGAGATAGGGAGCATATAATAGCATAATCAGGGAAGCAAAACCACCAAATTCATAAAAATTAAACCAAGCTTCAATAAGACTTTGGTTTAATTACCTGGAATTGCATCTACAAGAAAGGATGGGCAAGTTACAGTTGCACCAGTTAATTATCCAAGATCGGGAGTAAATACTGGTAATCAAGAATATTACAGCAATTTTCAAGTATCTGAGGTGTACTTAATAAACAGGCAATCTGCTGTATTAGGAATTTAGTGGATATAGAAAACACTAAAATAACTTGTACCTTAACTTTTATGTTCAAAAAAACTGAAATCTTTAAAATAGTTACTAGCCCCCTATGACAACTTCCGAAATAGTTACAACCGACGATTTAATCCAGCAAATTATTTATAGGGCAATCGAACAATTTACAGGTTGGTTAGAGGTAGCAGTTTCCGAAAAGAAAAAATGGAGGATCTATTTTTGGAGTGGTTTAATCTCCGGTGGCAGTAGCATTCATCCAATGCGTAGTTGGTATCGACAGCTCTCTCGCCACTGTCCACAATTGACTGGAGATCCGATTGCTCAGGAATTCCATAAACAAGATGGGAATTACCGATTCCTAGTTAAACTAGTAAAGGAAGAGAAAATATCGCAGGAGCAGATGAGAGAGGTTATTGAAGGTAATCTCATCGAGATTTTCTTCGACATAATCCAACTATTTGCACAACAAAGCTCTGATTCAAAGTTGGGAGTGAACTATAGTTGGATTCCTCAAATTATCATAGATTCACCCTTAGTTGTCTTGCAAGCTAACGAAACGTGGCGACAAGCTATGCAGTTGTGGGAAGCTTGGCAGAGAGGGGGATTAACAGAGGTATCTCCAAACTTAGCTCCCAGAGTCTTACAACCGGAAGAATTGCAAAGCCAAACTTCAGAATTGATTTACCGGAACCTACTTTCCTTAGCAGATGGGAATTTGACGTTTAGGGATTTAGCAGTAAAGTTGAATCGGAACCTATTACTCCTGATTCAACCAATGTTACCCTACATCCGTCAAGAGTTAATCGGACTGATTGAGGTGGAGGACTTAAATATTACTATTAATCTCCCTCTAGATAATGATATGAAAGAGTCGAAAAAGCTCGAAGCAGATAATCTTAATACTTCAGGTTATAAACCTTCATCAATTAGTCCTTTAGTCGCATGTATCGATGATAGCCGGGTTGATAATATAGCAATAAATCACATTATCACCAACGGTGGTTATCGGTGCATCACGATTCAGGATGGATACCAAGCCATATCGACATTACTATCCCACAAACCAGATCTGATCTTTTTGGATTTAATCATGCCAATTACCAACGGGTTTGAAATCTGTGCCCAAATTCGCCGGATTCCGTTGTTTAAAGATACGCCAGTAATTATTGTAACTGGCAAGGATGGTGTTATTGATCGGACGCGGGCAAAGATAGTGGGTGCATCAGGCTTTTTAACCAAGCCGATTAAGCGGGAGGAGGTACTGAAAATTTTAAACACCCATCTACCCACGCCCAGCCCTGTCAAATCTTAAGAGGAGGAAACCTCAAGCCGGAATATTTGTCACTGATTAGGTAATAATACTCATGACTCTGGGTGCTAATTATGAATATAGTATTAAATACTACTAATCTGTGAGTAATCGGTTAAGGATTTCTTGCAATCGCTTTGACTCTGTAACTCAGAGGTCAGGTGTGGAAAAAAAAGCCAATTTAGGGTGCTTTCCGCTTTGTCGATCGATGAAGGCAAAATTCCTCGACAAGAGAATAACTAACACAGAATTTTCATGGTCTTCAATTCTACTATCTATCCTTCTACAAGCCTTCAGATTTTTGTCCAGCTATCTAGAGGAGGCTGGTTTTCCTGTGGGAAAGTTTGGCGGCGCTGTAGCCATCTCCTGACAAAGCCAAGATTTTTTCCGGAATAACAGTCTTAGCGCTTGTTTCCTCTATTTAAAGCAATTAACTTAAATTTCAGATTTTTAACAATGCTTACTCCGTCATCTGTTAGTTCGATGGAATTGCCCATAGGAAGGCAAGAATTAGTATTCGCCACTGAAGACTTAATAAAACAGATTCAAGATTGCGCCACAAAGCAATTTACAGGTAAATTAGATTTGCAGATTACAGGTACTAAACCTCACTTATCCAGTCTATATTTTAGCTTGGGCGGTTTGGTGGGTTGTAGCAACGATTGGCATCCAAGTCGCCGCTGGTTTCGCCAACTTTCTTTACATTGTCCACAACTAATTGTCAATTCTACAGCACAGGAATGGGAGCGGACTCAATGTTGGGATTACAACTGTTTAGCCCAACTCACCAAACAGGGAAAAGTACCTGTGATGGAGATGGCGGAACTTATTGAAGGCCATGCAATCGAAATTATATTTGATATTATTCAAGCGGGAGAAAGAATTGGTTATACAAAAGGATTGCAACTCATCTATAGACCAATTCCTCAAGATGCGATGGATTTAGGATTAGTTGTAATTAGAGCTGATACAGCTTGGCGACAAGCGATTCAAGCTTGGCAAGATTGGCAGGATGCAAACTTAGCAGATATTTCCCCAAATCTGGCTCCTAAAATCGTGCAAACTGAACAATTGCGCCAGCAAACTTCATCCCATGCTTATCGCAATCTGACAACTTTAGCAGATGGTAATTACACCTTAAGAGACTTAGCCGTAAAGTTAACCCAGACAGCATTACCCCTGACTCAATCCATTCTTCCCTATATCCGCAATAGGTTGATGGATTTGATTGAGATTGAAGATTTAGTCTGTGACAATAAGCATTCTCATTCTGAGAAAAGGGTAGAAAGCAAGATCGCAGAAATAGGAAAAATAGGGAATAAACTCCCTCGCCCCCCTGCTTCAAAATCTCCCCTCATCGCCTATATTGATGATAGTAAAACCGATAGCCAGATCATGGGACAAGTTCTATCCCAAGCGGGCTATCGATTCATCAATATTCAGGATTCAGTACAAGCTTTAATTCAGCTACTCGAACACAAACCAGACCTGATTTTTCTGGATTTAGTTATGCCTATTGCTAACGGCTACGAAATCTGTGCCCAAATTCGCCGAGTTTCTACATTCAAGGAAACGCCAGTGATTATTCTGACAGGAAATGATGGTCTTGTAGATAGGGTACGAGCTAAGATGGTAGGTTCTTCTGGATTTTTATCCAAGCCAATTACCAGCGAAAAAGTATTGGGAGTTTTACGGAGGTATCTAACAAATGAGGTAAGGGCTGAGAGGTGACAGGTAGAAAAGAACCTCTCACCCTTTACCTTTAACCGCTCACCTCTCATCTGTAACCTCTCACCAACAACTACATTATGAAAACAGTTCTTTTAGTTGAAGACAGCCTAACCGAAACCCAAGTCATAACTGGTTACCTGATCCAAGCGGGTATCAGTGTCATCAGCGTTAGCAGTGGAGAAGAAGCCAAAATAAAACTACAATCTCAGACACCAGACTTAGTGATTCTTGATGTAATATTACCAGGTCAAAGCGGATTTGAAATCTGTCGCGAACTCAAAACAAATGCTATAACAAAAAAAATTCCTGTGGTGATTTGCTCAACGAAAGGCACTGAAGCAGATAAACTCTGGGGTTCAATGTTAGGCGCAGATGCCTACTTACCTAAACCAGTGGACCAGCAAGAATTGGTTAAAATAATCCAAAACTTGACTTAGTTGTTTGTTATTTGTTGTTTGTTATTTGTTGTTTGTTCTTGGTGATGGGATTAATTACATTGTTTGAGAATAGGAGACAGGATCCGTGACAGTTATTTGTTAACAACCAATAACCAACAACCAATAACCAACAACCAATAACCAACAACCAACAACCAATAACC
>NZ_JAMZMM010000352.1 GCF_024178385.1 Limnofasciculus baicalensis BBK-W-15
CCCCATGTTTTCAATTCGTAAACAATTCGCCACTAAGTTTATCTAGCAGCGCTATGATTGAATTCATTTGGTTCAATTATCCAGATCAGATAGTACCAACCCGAGCGCTGGATATGGTCCAGACACCCCCAGCGCTCGGCGATATGAATTCTTTAGAGATGGCAAGTCTTTCTACCCTGTACCCCAAGGTGTAGTATTGTTTTTTCTAGTGCAGATCGGTAAACTACCAAAGTTCCCGGAGGATTTTGTCATTATGGGTGAATCTAAACGCCGTAAAGCGGCTCTAGGAGATAAGTATGGTCAAGAAGAGAATCTTTTTCCTTGGCTACCAATTACGAAAAGTCAGAGCGAGCAAGTTATCAAATTGACGACTAAGGGAGCCTGGATTGGGATCGGTTTTCTGGTTGCCTGGTGGCTGACGGTGCGGTTGATTGGGCCAGCTTTTGGTTGGTGGCAAATTAATTAGCCTCCTCGATGAGCTAAATCCTCAACTACTCAGGTGCCATCAAAACGGTTTCCTCAAGTCGATTCGGACTGAGGATACATTAGTTATTTTTATTTAGTTGTCAGGGTAAATTGAAATTACAAATATACGGTATTGAGCAGATCCGTTTGTATTGAACATAGCTTTCCACTCTGTCACGGTAAGATCTATACTGCGTTGATGGATCTGAATGGTTGTAAATCCTTGCGGAAAAGACCAGGCAGTCTCCGTATTTAAAACCATCTACATGTTCAAGACTATCTCAAATTATCCCCAACAAGCGGAAGAGGTGAACGTTAAAGTCTTAAGAAAGTCTAAAGGTGTAATTAATATCCATTATGAGTGGTGTTTGGAGGATAAACGTGTTTATAAGACTAGCAGAGCAACATCGTCAATTTGTGCGAGATTTGGTAATGAATCTCCAAGCCTTGGCAATTGTATTGGAAAACAAAGGCTATCTAGCATCTTGCTACACCTGTGGTGGTCAGATGAATAGCGCCTCGTTTATGGTTAGTTTAGGGGAAAATCATCTGATTCGCTTTTTGGTATCAGATTATGGAATCACTTGGACAGAGATGCGAGACGATCGAGAATTGATGAAGTTGGAAGGTGCCGAGGCTATCAGCCAACTGCAAGATTTAGGGAATCTGGTGAAGTACCAGATTATGCCATCTGAAGCTTGTGCCCCAGTTGGTAATTTTGCCTAACCTCACTTGAAGATCAGATCGATAAAATCCACCTTCAATACCTTTATCCGCCTGTCTCCTTTACAGCGCGGATTCTCCTCGTAATCGTGTTTTCTGAACAAAGTTCCATAAATGCTAAAATCGGTTCCATCTTTTTACCGAAATCAAATTCGGCGGCAAAACAAGCTTTGGCATTACGACTATATCGATCGTAATTATTTATAATATCCTCGATAACTGACTTCATTTCATTGGCATCAGCAGGATCGTTAATAACTCCCCCAATTTGATATTGTTTGACTAATTTAGCCAGGGAAGGCAAGTTATTCACTAAAATTGGCTTACCATGCTTTAAATACTGAGGTAATTTACCAGAAGCCATAGAGATTTGAGTGAAATTATTACCTAAGTCAGCATAGAAGGCTAATCCAATACTTGGCGAAGTATATATTCGATCAATTTGATCGTAGGGTAGTGGCTCTAAAGATAGAAATAAATTACGGGAATTAATTTGTCTGAGTGACTGAATATAAGGATCTTCTTGTCTGGGCTGGCGATCGTGAAAGATCAGTCCACAACCATTATCTATCGAAAGGAATGTTTTAGCCAAAGTTTTAGCAAATACAGCATCAGCGATCATCCCAGCTTGCACGAGCAAGTAGGGAAATTCATCCTGACTGAGATTAAACTTTTCTCGAAAATAGTTATTTCCGGCTAAGTCAGAGCCAGAATCTTCAGCCGCTAGTGTGGAATTAGGTAAATAGAAGACTTTAGGGTGTTGATATTCATAATATTGGCAAAATGTTTTGAATCTATCTTCATCTTGAATGAGAATAGCTTCTGATTTTTGGCAAGCAAGTTTAACCAGCGATCCGAGAATTGATGAAATACCTTTAAATCGAGCAGGTTCGTGTAATTCTAAGGAAAGGAATAAAAACTTTTGCCTAAATAAGAACCAAAAAAATAAAGCGGTAATGGAACCATAAATATCTACACCAATATTAATTCTTTGATTAGCTTTTCTATTTTTATTTCGGAAAACATGACGAATTAGCGGGATAATGTAAAATCCAAATTCTAATAAAGGGACAATATCCTTAAATCCCTTCTTTTTCAAAATATCAAATAATCGAGTTCCTTTCTTAAAATAAACAATCTGAACATTTTGTCCTAATTCACCTGGTTCAGCATAAGTATTTTCTGTGCCATAAATCGTTGTCAAGTAATTCTCTTTATCCAAAACCTTTGACAGATTAATAATTGTCGGAGCAATACCCACATAACCTTCATAGAAGAAGATCGAGGAAGCTTTATTCATGATTTATTTCCAACGATAAAGACAGCAAAATGATAATTAACTGTAGTAATTTAGGAGTAAAGTCGGGGCGGGTTTAACTTTTTCAGAAACCAGAAATACTCCTAGCTAAACCCGTTAAATCCGCCATTACTCATCCGCGAAAAACAAAATAAACCCCCCAAGTATCAAAACCTGCTTCCTTATTCGTCAACCATTCGCCTGACGCTTTGCATTCCAACCCCATTTCTTGTGCAATTAAATCAATTTCTTGCTTAAACAAATAGCGCATTTTATGAGTTTCCTGCACTTCGTCAACTGAGCCACTTGCTTTATCTCGAATAAAGACTTGGTAATTGACATCAACTAGATTCTCATTAGGATACATTACAGGATCTGCAATCCGAGTCACCTGTATTTTTTCATCCTCCAAACGTTTGACGCGCACTGCTGGGCGTTGACTCAAAACAGCAGGACCATACCAAGTATCAAATATTAACAATCCACCTGGGTTAAGATGAGCTTTAGCGGTGGCAAATGCTGCTTGCAAATCTTGATTCGTTGTCTGGTAACTAAATACATGAAATAGAGATATTACTGTATCGAATTTTTGATCGACTCGAACATTACGGATATCCCCTTGAGAAAATTTGAGTTTGGCAGCTACTTTTGGGTTTAGTGTAGATACACGTTGTTTGGCTTTCTCCAGCATTTCCGCACTCAAATCTACCCCATATACTTCGTAGCCTAATTCAGCTAAAATTGCGGCATGTATTGCTGTGCCACAACCAAGTTCGAGAATAGATTTGGTATCGGGATCGTGATTTTGAATCAATTCGTCGATAAAGTTGGCTTCAGCTTTGTAGTCTTTATCGCGGTATAGGAGATCGTAGTAGTTAGCGTAATTTGCGAAAACTGTCATTTTGGGTTACCCTTGTTTTTAAGGACAATCGTTATCAAAGCTAAATAAATCTAGTTAACTACCACTTAATTTTGGGGAACAATTTCTTTTCTTCTTCATAGAATTCTTGGAGATCCTTTTTATGTAAGTCATGAAACAATAGGACATCATAGTAAAAGTGTTTTTTGATGCTAGCATAATGAAGAACCTGAGACAATGTTTCCCATTTATTTGTCTCTAATATTGCTAATGGATAGCCCAAACAGTCATAAAACATTGCTTGTGAATATCCCATTTTAAATAAGTAATCAAATATAGAAATAGGCTCTTCTCCTACAGATGTTAAGTGATTTGGTGAAAGCTCAAAAAATAGTACAGGATTGCTCTCGCTCATCAATTTTTTTGCTCCTCTAATCACCTTGTAGTCATATCCATCAGTATCAATTTTTACAATATTAGTTTTTAAAAAATCCTGATGTTTTTCTGCTAATTTATCTATTGTTGTTGTCTCCCAATCAGTACTGATGTCACCATTCTCACTTGCCGATATGTATGCAGTTCCGCGTACTTGTACTAAAGAAATATTTGATGACTCTTCTTCCTCAGAAACAAGTACATTTTCAACAGTTACATTCTGAATATTCTCTGTATTTCTTACCAATAATTCAAAGTATTTTTTATCTGGTTCAATACACAAAAAAGATCCCGTTACCAGATCCGTAATTAAAGATACTGTGTCCCCGATATTTGCGCCAACATCTATTAAAGTTAGATGACCTTGTTTTTCTTTCACAAATTTACATATTCTTGGCAAAGCTGTATCATAATAAGGATTATGAGCTTTGATTTGAGGCAGATTGTGAGAGGTGTTCATATAGAGATGTTTATCTCCCACCTCCATCATAATAAGAGGATCGGAAAACTTCCGGATTTGCCTGTATAAGGAGTGGCATAATTCCCTATACAACTTTAATAATCTATTCTTGGGAGCAGGATTTACCTTAACTTCTTTATACAAGTAGGAAATCAGTTTGAGTTTAATCACTAGATATCTCCTTTGACAAAATAATTTACCTTAAGCACAAGGTAACAATAGTTTCCATCGACTCATAATCTGGTATTTATCTATGTTTCTGTCCCCCCCAACCTTCGACAAAAGTTCCTATCTTGACTTGTCTGAAAATTAAATTGTTCAATATTGATTATCCACAATAACGATTATACCACTCACTTCATTACTTCTAGAAGTATATCAGCAACCCTTTCCATTTGCTCATCCCTCAACGCCATCCCACTCGGAATATAAAATCCCCGCCGCGCCATCCGTTCAGAAACTGGATGAGACTCACCTTGCAGCAATCCCATTTTATGAAAAACAGGTTGCTCGTGCATTGGCCAGAAAAATGGTCGTGTGCCGATTTTATACTCAGCCAAACGCTTCATCGCTTCTGACGCATCAAAGGGTACATCATCATTCAATACTAACCCATACACCCAGTAAATATTATCTGCATATTCTGTATGAATGAGTGGGAATTGCAATCCGGGAATATTTGCTAATAATTCTGTATATTTCTCTCCCATCCGACGCTTCCGTATCACAAATTCATCTAACCTTTCCAATTGTGCTACACCCAAAGCGGCTTGGAGGTTTGTCATCCGGAAATTCCATCCCAATTCTTCATGGATGAAACGTTGTTTGGGTTGGAAGCATAAATTTCGTAGCCCACGACATTTTTCGGCCAAGGTATCGTCATTGGTGACGATCATCCCGCCTTCACCAGTGGTAATATGTTTGTTGGGATAAAAGCTGAAAGTACTAATATCACCAAAACTACCACAAGGTTGACCTTTGTAGGTTTGACCGTGCATTTCGGCTGCATCTTCTATAATATACAACCCGTATTTTTGCGCTAATTCTAGCACTGCTTCCATATCCACAGGTAACCCGTAAATATGGACAACCATAATAGCTTTAGTTTTCGGGGTTATTTTGGCTTCAATTTGCCCCACATCCATATTCCAGGTTAGAGAATCGCAATCTACCACGACAGGAATTGCACCTGCTCTCACAATTGCAGCCGCACAGGAAATAATCGTAAAAGTTGGTAAAATTACTTCATCTCCTGCCCCAATTCCTAAAGCAACTATTGCTGCATCGATAGCCACTGAACCATTACATACGGCTATTCCGTGTTGTCGTCCAACACGAGCTGCAAATTCTACTTCAAATCGCTTGACAAATGGTCCTTCAGAGGAAATCCAACCATCATCAATACACTCGTTGAGATATTGTTTTTCTTTGCCATTGAGTAAGGGTTCATTTACTGGAATTGGTTCGATCATGTTTGACCTTTATTTTGCTAATTGGTTATTAGTTATTTGTTATTTGCTATTTGTTCTTCGTTCTGAAGGGGTGACTTTCTATCCATTCCCCACTCCCCACTCCCCACACCCCTTTCTTACGTTACTAGATTAACTTGAGCAGCGGAGATACCTGAAAAACGAGTTTTATCTTGTTCTCCCACATAAGGACCTTGTTTCACTTCGATCATTTCTAGATCTTCAATTGCCTCAAACCCATGTCCCCCTGCAATCAAGAGAATCACATCACCTACTTGTAAAAGTCTACTGTCTATATATTGCTGATCTTGAGTATAAAAATCTACTCGTAGTTTACCCTTCCTGATAAATAAAACCTCTTGAGTGTAGAAAACTTCACGAGATACGGGATTGTGAACATGAGGCTGGATTACTTTGCCAGCCGGATGATTCATATATGCTAGCTGTTGGGATAGGCTATTAGGGGTAAAAAATTTGATCCCTGGCTGGCTGAAGTTAGCTGGAATAATAATTGCTAAAAGACAATCTCCATGGGTAATTTCTTCAACTGGATCTCTATTAGTTTCTGCAGCTTCAGAGATCGGTAATATCTTATCCAATTCAGTTATAATCATGGTATTTGTACAACCTGCAATAGAATATTGGCTTTTCTATTAAACTAGTTAGCGACTTCAGTACACCCTTAATTACTGAAATTCTGTCAGACTAATTCTTAAATAGGCAATCTTCTCTAGACTAACCTCAGAATTTCGGTTTGGCAAGATTTTACAAAAGTTTAAGAATGGGGCATGGGG
>NZ_JAMZMM010000353.1 GCF_024178385.1 Limnofasciculus baicalensis BBK-W-15
CCTCCCACTCTTCCCCTATTTTGCTGGTGGAAAATTTTGTGGCGGAATATCCGGATAGGGATTTACAGGTGGACTCCCCTGGGATCGATCGATCATTTTGGAGACCAAAGAGTAGCTAAAATAGGAAGGAACCGCGATCGCACAGAAAACCGCGATCGCCCCTAACCAGTGGAAAGGTGTCCATGAAGAGCCATAATAAGTGCGATAGGGATCGTGAGGAATCCTTTGGGCATCAATCACATCCCGCAAAGCAATTAGTCGCTTAAACCTTACTCGTCGATCGTCCAGTTTTTCTAACAGAATCCAGCCCGCCATTGCCTCTTCTTCACACAACCTTTTAAAAACAGTAGGATTGTGAAACAGATCCCGATCAGATCTAACAATTTTAAATTCCCAACCCACAAGATGTGGATCTCTTGATGGTAGCTCCGGATGACTAGCTCCGTTAATATTACCATTCCATTGTGGGGATTTTGCTAATGCTGAGTCTTCTTTTGATTCAAAACAGGTCAACGTTTCTTCCTCCTCACGATCTAACCGACTGGTAACCATCTGCCGCCATCGCAGCCATGTACTTACAACCACCGCCTGCCAACCAAAATTGCCAACCAGCAGGCTGAGAATTGTTACTTCAAGCATTTTTCAGTTATTGGTTATTGGTTATTGATTGTTAGTTGTTGGTTATTGGTTGTTGGTTATTGGTTATTGGTTGTTCATTTTTACTAATGTACAAACAACAAAAAACAAATAACTAACAACAAATAACTAACCTGTTAAGGTAAATAGCCTTCCACCACATAATCCGATCCTAACTGACGCCAACTCACCCTTTCTAATGTCAAAGCATCTGTCATCGTTGCCAAACCCAAATCCCCCACAGGTGAAGGGGCGAATTGTCCCCCAACTATTTTTGGGGCAATAAAGGCTAAGACTTTTTGAACTGTGCCATCAGCGATTGCTCTTGCCGATAACGTGCCACCACATTCCCACAACACCATAGAAAGCTGTCTGTCATACAAATATGCCATTGCTTTAGCAGGTGTCAGGGGTTTTAACGTCACCACCTCTACTCCCTTGTTCAACAACTGTTCCCGCAAATCCGGATGAGCTTCAGTCTCAGTCAATACTAAAGTAGGAGCATCCGCAGTTTGCCAGAGATGAGCATTTAGTGGTAAGTTTAGTGTTCTAGTCATGACCACCCGTAGGGGATTGTGGGCATCTGGATGATGGCTGGTCAGGTGAGGGTTATCTAAACGGAGGGTATTGCCGCCGATAATTACTGCATCGCAAGCTGCTCGGAGTTGATGAACCAGAGCGCGTGATTCGGCTCCTGTAACCCAAGTACTATGTCCGCTAATTGTGGCAATTTTGCCATCAAGAGTCATGGCATACTTCAAAATTCCCAAAGGACGCTGATAAAGTATCCGATGAATAAAAGCTTCATTTAACTGTCGGCAGGCTTCCTCTTCCACACCTACAACCACTTCAATCCCTGCCTTTCTTAACCTTTCAATGCCAGATCCCGATACTAGGGGATTGGGATCTACCATTCCCACTACTACCTTAGCTACTTGGGCTGCTATTAATGCTTCCGAACAAGGGGGTGTTCGTCCATAATGATTGCAAGGTTCAAGACTGACATAAATAGTTGCTCCCCTAGCATTGTCACCTGCTTGGCGCAGAGCAAAGACTTCCGCATGTGGTTTTCCTGCACCTGGATGAAACCCTTCCCCAACTATCTCTCCATTCTGGACAATTACCGCACCCACTAGGGGATTGGGGGTGGTTCTGCCGAGGGCGCGACGGGCAAGTTCGATGCACCGTTTCATCATAGCACGATCGCAGGCGGACACCAGAGGAGGCGCTGGCGAGCAAGATTGAAAATTCGACTGGGCATTAACGGAAGAATTTTGCATTAGTATTGTGTTTGTCAGTTTAACTGGGGAGATATAATTGAATAAATTAAGAACTTAATCCCTTTATCCCCTTCATTCTAAGGTAGAAATTGTAACACGCTAATGTAGTACAAAAATGCCTCAAATTCCTTAATCTGAAGCATTAAAACTAGATCTCTATAAGCTCTGTTCGTATCTAAATCGGTTACAATTGATATCTTGCACCATTCTCAACAATAGCATTACCTTGCACCCTATAGTCATGTTCGCTCCCATCAATGTTCTGCTATTTTACGCTATGATTATTATTTGTAAAGCGATTATTTGGCTAACATCCGCCGAAACGATCGTAATTTTTGATAATAGTAATAATTGGGATTTAGCTGATTTTGAAATTAACAATGGGATGATTGACGATCTTAAGGAATATATTGGTAAACAGAAGGTCTTTGATGATATTAGATTAGTGGTATTCAATCATGTAGCTGACGGAGGAGTAGTTCCCGATGAGCGATTTATACAGTATTAGTAAATGGCAAGAGCCAGCAATTTGTCGCATTTTAGATGCTAATTTAGATCGAGCTAGAGAAGGCTTGCGCATTATTGAAGAATGGTGTCGTTTTGGTTTGAGTAGCATCCAGATGGCTGGTGAATGTAAGGAAATGCGTCAGGAATTGGCAACTTGGCACTCTGACGACATTCGGGCAGCGCGGGATACTCCTGGAGATCCCGGTACTGAACTTACTCACCCCCAGGAAGAACAACGAATTAGCATTAAACAGGTTCTCCAAGCCAATTTTTGCCGCACTCAGGAGGCTTTGCGAGTATTGGAGGAATATGGGAAACTTTATAACTCTAGTATGGGTGCGGCATTTAAGCAGATGCGCTATCGAGTTTATACTCTAGAAAGTCATTTGCTAGCCTATCAGCGCCATCGCTTATTGGAGCAATCTTTTCTATATTTAGTAACATCAAATTCAGATCAATTATTTCTCACTGTAGAAGCGGCGCTTCAAGGTGGACTAACATTAGTTCAATACCGGGAAAAAAATGCAGACGATACGATTAGACTGGCTAATGCTCATAAAATCCGGCAAATCTGCCATCATTATGGGGCATTATTTATTATGAACGATCGCGTCGATTTGGCTCTGGCAGTTGATGCTGATGGCGTTCATTTAGGACAGCAGGATGTCCCAATTGCATTCGCACGACAGTTATTAGGTCCCCATCGCATCATTGGTCGTTCTACCACAAACCCAGACGAAATGCAACGTGCGATCGCAGAAGGAGCAGATTATATTGGTGTAGGACCAGTATACGAGACACCAACTAAAGCTGGCAAAGCAGCCGCAGGTTTAGATTATGTCAAATATGCGGCTAAAAATGCTTCAATTCCCTGGTTTGCCATCGGCGGAATCGATCCCAATAACCTGAATGATGTTTTAGATGCTGGTGCTGAAAGAGTGGCTGTTGTCCGTGCTATTGTTCAGGCAGAACAACCAACTCTAATTACTCAGTATTTTCTCTCTCAACTAACAAAAGAACAAACTCTCCGTCGCCTTGAATCCCGTATTTCTCAATCTCATGTTTGATAACACTAATTTAATTACCCTCCAAGTTAACGGCGAATCCTCTACCTGTTCCCCACAAACCTATCTGCCCCAATTTATCGAAAAAATGGGCTTAAATCCCCGATTGGTTGCTGTGGAATATAATGGGGAAATTCTCCATCGGCAGTTTTGGGAAAATACTCAGATTAAAGCAGGGGATAATATTGAAATTGTGACTATTGTGGGAGGGGGATAACTGGTGGAATTATTTTTTTTGATAAACGAATCATTTAAGCTCACTATGTAAACGATATAACGAGATGATGTCAAGAGCATGATGGTGAGATAGAATAAGGATTGTGCCAAAATGTTGAAACATGTTCGATCCAATCCCTATGCGTAAAAAACTTTTCTCAGCAATCAAACCACTTTTGAAATCCCTAGTTATCGTCGGGCTGATTTTTACCCTAGTACTGAGTAACGCCAGTGACGCTTTAGCCCGTGGCAGTGGCGGGCGAATTGGTGGGGGTTCATTCCGGATGCCCAGTCGTAGCTACTCAGCCCCTAGTAGTAGCTACAGCGCACCAGTGGGAGGTGGCTATGGCTATGGCTATGGCGGTGGATTTGGTGGTGGCTTTGGCTTTCCATTCCTGTTGCCCTTTTTTGGCTTCGGCGGATTTGGCAGTATCTTTGGTATCCTGATTTTTATTGGGATCGCAAATTTCCTATTCCAAACCTTCCGCCGTATCGGTGAGGGTAGCGATGATACCGTTTCCGGTTCAATTAATACCAAAGTTTCTGTAGCGCGAGTGCAAGTGGGGCTATTGGCTGAAGCGCGGAATTTGCAACCCCAACTTGACGCTTTGGCACGGACAGCTAATACTAGTTTAGCTTCTGGTCGCGCTCAAGTCATCCAAGAAGTTACTTTGGCTTTACTGCGCCACCCAGAATATTGGGTATATGGTGCAGCTAGCAGCCAACAAACGGGATTAGATGCTGCTGAAGCAAAGTTCAATCAGTTATCATTAGCTGAAAGGAGCAAATTTAGCGAAGAGACTTTATCTAATTTTAGCGGTCAACTGCGCGAAGGTAGTTCTAAATCTGCCGACAAAGGTGGCGAGTTAGTTGAAAGCACAGCCCCAAGTGAATATATTATTGTCACCATTGTGGTGGGTGCTGAAGGTAAGCTTTCATTACCAACAATTAATAGTTCCGATGAATTGGGTAATGCCTTGCGGGAAATAGGCGGAATTTCTAGCGAGCGTTTATTGGCGATTGAAGTACTATGGACACCACAAGCCGAAGGGGATACTCTGACAACTGATGACATTTTGGCTGGATATCCTGACTTGAAATTGGTGTGAGGTTAGAGGTAGGCAGTAGGAAATAACTGAAAACCTGATATAAAGGCGGTAATTCTTGTCGGGTGCGTTAAGGAAGTTTAACTTAGATCTTGCACCAGTTGCCAAAACCGCCAGTGGCTATCAGCCACTGTCTAATAGCTTAAGTCCGTTAAAACGGACTAATATCTAGATTAATAGTCAGTTAAAACCGACTTAAGCTATTAGACAGAGAATAAATTCTCTGGCGGGTTTTTGGGGTTATTGAACATGGTGCAAGATTTCAGTTTAACCCACCCTAAACTTTGTTGTCACACAAACAAGAAGCAAAAATTTCTACAACTTTGTCCAAACTATGTTTGCCATACCATTTATGGGCATTATTAGCAATCTCATCAAGTTGTTGAAAATTTAAACTTTGTAGTTGTTTGCTAGGAAGTACATAATTTTTATTCACTTCCAAACCATCAAATTGAGAACAATTATCAACTGAGTTAATTGGCAGTAAACCATGACTACAGTAAGCAGCAAATATAGTTGATTTTCCCAATTTGCCCAAAGAATGAGAATAATCTACAAAGCCAGCAAATGAAGTTAACATTAGCTCACTAATTACTTCTTGCTGTTGTATCCCCATTTCAACAATAGGCATTTCCGGTAAATCAGAGAAAGATACTCCACAAGATGGTCCAATATCATAAATTTTCTCAATTTCCAAAATTTTGCAACATTCTGAAAGCTCTTGAGAAAACTTTTGATAAACAGAGCGACGAGATTTAGAACCAAATACAATTATGGTACGGTTTCGTTCAGATAATGATGGAATATGGCTGGGTTCTCCAATATTTGAAAAATTAGGTAGACAAAAAACTTTACGTCTTAACCATTTTGAAAGATAAGTTTGAGAAATAGAATTATTAGTAACAATACTATCAGCCATCATTCCCGTACTAAGACAAGAAAAAATATGTTTAGGAGCAGGTAAATTCAGTCCTTTTCTTTTAAAACTAGTTGTTAATTCATGAAACATCACTACTAACTTAAAGTTATGTTTCTTCCTAGCTATTCGTAAGTTGTGCAATAACCATAAAGCTGTTTCTTGACGCTCCACAAAGTTATAGTGAAGGATGACACCTTCAAATTTATCTGGAAGTAATGAAAGAAAATGATCTGAACCGTGTTCCTTTAATCTCTTGACAGGAAATTGATCGATATAAGGATGCTCTTTTACATATTCTGAAAACCATAATTCATAGGTTATGAAATGAGTAAATATGTTTTGGTTTTCCAAGAGTTTTCTAGCAATTTCTACGGAATAGTCTCCAATCCCAGTTGCTAGAGGTGGAAGATGAGGAACTAATTGAATAATGTTCATCGACATGGTTTGATTAAGAAATAAATCGCGTTCTATTTACACAAATGCACGTCTGATCTTATTTTTAACTTTTTGATTTTTCTCATTAAGCAACTCCAATATCGTTTTCCTTCTTAACATACTAGGCTTTTGTTCAGGATTCATCAGAAAACGGTAATGAAGGAAAATATCCTTATATCTCACATCTTCATCTATGCCATTACATAAATTACGAAATTGAGCAATACTGTAATTCATGTAGTGAATCCGATGAATTGGTTTTAACTCGTCTTCATTATAAAGTACATTATTTATCTTGACAAAAGGATCTGAATCAGCACAATTTCC
>NZ_JAMZMM010000354.1 GCF_024178385.1 Limnofasciculus baicalensis BBK-W-15
TTAAATTTATTAAGATTAATTCTCAATACTTGACGAGATTGCGTCGTTTCAGCTACTATTGTCCAATAATCCAAAGGAGGGCTAATAACCTTTTTGGGAATAGCGGCTTTTTTGTGACTTAGTAAGCTGCTCCGCATTTAAACTGTATATTTTCAATTTAGGGAAAAAGCGATCTAAATTCGGCGGTTTCTTCCAACTCCCGATATTTAGCCAGTGTGTAAAGTTGTTGAGCTGTTTGGGCTAATAGATGGATATCAGCCGAAAATATCGATAATTTCCTCAAACCATCCCACCCACCAATCATCCATCCGTTGCCCAAGCCTCTTGACATTTGACAGTGGTGAGGTTACTATTAGACAATGGGAATCTGTGCGCTCATGTAATGTCGGTTTTTAACGATCAAATAAACTTGGTTTTCTTTGATCCTGCCGTTTAGTCGCAAGGTTTATTTTTAACGCAAAGGGCGCAAAGGTTTTAATTGGGATTGCTGGCGATGGCAGGAAGTGCCCACTGCGCGATCGCAAATCAATCGGGTAAGAGTGCGTAGAATAGGGTTGTCAACTACCCATCGTTAATTCGGAGTACCGATATAACAAGCGTCACCTTACCATATTTTAAGATGGTAATTCCCACATTGCGCCTCATTATATATAGATATAGCCCAGAACCAGAGATCTCCGGTTAATCCTCTGTGTACCTCCGTGTCACCTCTGCGTACCTCTGTGTTAAAAATAAACCTTGCCACTAAACAGAAGGATAAAGGAGCGCAGAAAACTACAAGTGAGTTTATTTGAGGTTGAAAAACTTACTTTACAGGAGCGCACAGATTTCCATTATCTAATATTAACTTGACATGTGTCAACTGTCAAGAGCCTTGGGCAACGGATTTGGCAATGGTTTTTTCCGATCGGTAATAATGGGGTACTTACTACCCATATAATATTAGGCCACGAGTTAAAGCGGCCAAGACTAAGAGCAGAGGAGTTAGCCAATCTCCCCACTCCACGTAAAGTGTCTGTGTTTGTCGCCGATAAATAGTATCTGAATGAATTTCATAAATATTAATCCCAGAAATCCAAATAGTTTTACCGTGGGGATCTACAATACCAGAATACCCTGTATTTGTCGCTCGCACCGCCCAACGATCCGTTTCAATTGCCCGCATCACATCCAGGGCATGGTGCTGGGCTGGCATTGTTTGAGTATAATGGGCATTATTAGAAGCAGTAAGAATAAATTCGCCACCATTTGCTGCTTGTTTGCGGAAATGATTAGCAAAGGCAGATTCGTAACAAATCCCGACAATTGCTCTGCCATAAGGTGTCTCAAAAACTTGGTTGGGTTTGCCAGGTACTAGATCGGCATTTAATGGAGAAAGTCGGTTAATTAACTTAGCCAAAATTTCCTGAAAAGGAATATATTCTCCCAAGGGCACTAACTTAGTTTTATCATAACGGCTGAAAGTTTCTCCCGCACCAGTGACAGTAAATAGACTATTTGTAAAACCGCCTCCTTCCTCTCCCAATGCTCCTACCCAAGCCAAAACACCTTTATCTAAAATAGCAGAATAAAAGGGACTGCGATCGCGTACCTGATTTTCCCACAAAAAGGGCAATGCTGTCTCTGGTGTCAAAACCGCTTGCACTCCCTCATCTGCTAATTTATTGTAACCTTTAGTATAACCTTGAATTGCTCGATACCAACCTTCAGGATAAAGCTTAATGCGATTTGAAATATTACCCTGAATAATCCCAACTTTGAGTGCGGTTTCAGTTGGTTGATTTAGGGGACGACTGTAGAGTCCAAATCCGATCGCGTGTAAGATAAATAGTAACCCAATTGCTATACTAAAGTAAGTAATAGACTCTTTTGGTAATTGGGAATAATTGTTTTTCTCTCCATCTTCCCAGGGAGCATCCTGTTTTGGGAAAGATACTTGTTTGTTGCCAAAATTTTCACCCCCCCAACCCCCCTTGTTGAAGGGGGGAGGAAGAATATAACTTAGGTTTTTGCCAAATTGGGGTGATT
Source organism: Limnofasciculus baicalensis BBK-W-15 (assembly GCF_024178385.1). GTDB lineage: Bacteria > Cyanobacteriota > Cyanobacteriia > Cyanobacteriales > Coleofasciculaceae > Limnofasciculus > Limnofasciculus baicalensis. The sequence continues at coordinate 2,029 of NZ_JAMZMM010000354.1, forward strand.
CCCAATCCCACCGCCTCATCTCTTGACTATAGTCATAACTAATCCAAGCTTCAGCCATCAACCCATTCACAGCAACAATTGCCGCTGTCACCATTGACGGTCCAGATAACTTACCAAGGTGTAAAATAACTAGATTATGGGGACTTTGAGTATAAGATAAAGAGGACCACCAGAGGGAGCCACTACTCCAAATTGCTTCTAATCCACACCATAATCCTACCCCTAGTAGGATGCGAAATAGAGTTTTGAGTTTGGGGTTTTGAGTTTTTGCCCCATTTTTTTTGATTGAGAATTCCCAGTTATTTAATAGGGTTATTAATCCTGCCCATAAGGATACTAAAATAGCGCCACAGAGAGTAATAAAAGTCCAGCAAAAAACTGCTATGCTAATACTTGCTAACCAGGGCACTCCCATCCAATCCATCGGATGAATACCAGTAATCCAAGATAGCGCCAAACCGTGATAGCCAATACCCCAAATCAAACCATATAAAATACTATGGCGGATACTTTTACTTCTGGCAACAAGAAACCAAAGGGGCACTAATGCAACCCAAGCCAAAAACCAAGCTTCCACAGGTCCAGGTGTTAATCCCATCAGGATACCACCAAACCCAGCCAGGAGGAATGGGGCAGATTGCCAAAATAGCTTAGGAATTTTCATAAATCATTTGAGAAATGCTATAACTGCGCAATAGTTGTAAAATATCATATCTTGGTCAAGATATTCAATGATGAATTTGATCAGCCCAAGGTGTAAGTCGCTGAGAAATCCACTTCAACCCGTAATCAATTACTAAGCCAATTACCCCAATTAAAGCAATGCAGAAGAGAACTTTATCTGTTTGCAAAAAACGTTGTGCTTGAATAATTTTGAATCCCAAACCATTCTGAGAAGCAACTAATTCAGCAATAACCAAGAAATTCCAAGCACCAGAAATATTAACACGTAGAGTATCAAGAATACTGGGAAATGCCCCAGGAATAATCACCTTAAACACAACATCTCGGCGAGTTGCACCGAGGGTGTAAGCGACGTTAATCATCTCATTGGGAATAAACTTAACTGCATCGGCAACCATAATGGCGTTATAGAGTACCACTCCTAACATAATAATCAAAATTTTAGAAGGTTCTTCTAAACCCAACCAAATCACAATTAGAGGGACAAATCCTGTCACAGGCATATAGCGCACCGTGCCAACAATGGGGGCAAATAGACTATCTAAACTATAAAATGTTCCCATTGCTAATCCCATGGGTACACCAATAATTCCGGCAACTATAAAACCTGCTAAAACGCGAGTACTACTGACAATAACATCCAGAGTTAAGTTGTCCTCTGCGAACATTTTAATTCCAGCATTCATCACGGCTGCTGGTGTTGGTAAAAAAATTGGGGGGACTAGATTAAGGGAACTAATCGCTGTCCACAATAGTAATGGTACAATCAGAGCAATTCCCACCAATAATAATGACAACCATTTGGGAAATTCCTGACGAATACTCCAGAAAACTGATGGTGGCAAATAGAGATATTTGCGAGGTGATGGTTGGGGTATTTTTAAACTAGAATTAGCCATTGATATTACCTAAATAATGCCACGAGAGCAAGCTTCAAGATGATTTAAAATTTTTCCATCGTTGTTCTCATCATTATAAATAATATCAATCACCCTTATCTCCATCTAGTTTGTAGTAGGCACTTCAGTGCCTAAACATACCAGGGAAAAAGCACTAAAGTGCTGACTACGAACAGCATAAATGATATCAATCCCCCTTATCTCCATCTAGTTTGTAGTAGGCACTTCAGTGCCTAAACATACCATAGAAAAAGCACTAAAGTCCTTACTACGAACAGCGGATTTTAGTAGGGTGCGTTATGCTTTGCTAACGCACCATTACCACTATATGTAATCTAGCCTATTAAATCCAGATTACATTGACTTGACAATCGAATCATCATATAGGCTTTCAACCTCCATCGGTTGGGAGATAATGTTAAATTCCTTAGCTCCCTTCACCGTTGCCTTTAAATTGCCGATTAAACTCTTAGGATCGTCTTTATTGAAGGCTACTGACTTATTACTATCCAAATCAAATAGTTTCACTCCCTGCAATTGTTCCTTCACCTCTTTCGCCGTAATCCCTAATTTTGTCCCGGCAATCTTCAGAGCTTCTTCATCACCAGCATTCAGTAAATCAACAGCTTTATCAACAGCTCTAAAATAAGCTTGTAAATCCGTTTTGCGGGATTTAATCAAACTATCGCGGGCAATTACAACGTCAGCAATTAAGTTTGTATCTTTAGTAGAAAAGATGACTTCACCTCCACCTATCTTGGCAGATTGACTCAAATAAGGCTCATAAGTTACCGCAATATCCACCTTTTTCGCGGCGAAAGCCGCTCCAGCATCTGGGGCAGACAAATCTTTGATAACCACATCTTTCTCAGTCAATCCAGCTTTTTGCAAGTAAGCTTGCAATAAAATTTTTTCAAACAGGATGTTTTCACGAGCGATGGTTTTCCCCTTAGCATCCTGGGGTGATTTAATCCCTCGTCCGATAATACCATCCGAGCCATTAGAGTAGTCAACTAAGTAAATAATTTTAATCGATGGATCTTTTGCCGCCATCTGAACTACATTTCCAGAGGAAAACCAGCCTACATCAATTTTACCAGCCAAAAATGCCGTCATTTCTTCACTGCCACTCTGAAAAAATAGGTCTTTTACTTTTAAACCCTCTCCTGAGAATAAATTCTTACCAACAGCAACATGATGACTGGAATATCCCACCCAATTATTTGTTGCCGAGACTAAGGGTTGAGATTGAGGTGAACTCTTATTAGAAGAATTGTTAGTAACTTGCGGCGAACAGGCAATTATTAGAAATAGAGAAACTATTGCCAGAGAAAACCATCGAATCAGAGCAGATTGTTTAAACATTTATTAGTTGCCCCCTGAATTGTATTTGCCAATCGAGATAACTTTAGAATATCTATCCTCAATGAAATTATATCAGAAATTGATCGTTGTTCGCTCGGTTCTTAAACCATGAATAATTTGCCGTTTAATATCAACAAATTCTGATGATAGTTTAATATCTAAATCCCGATATTCTGGCAATTGGATGGGAATTTCTAGCTGAATCTTCCCTGGATGTGTCCCCATCAAATAAACCCGCTGCGATAGATAAATAGCCTCTTCCACATCATGAGTAATCATTACTATAGTTATCTGAGTTTTTTCCCATAAATTTAGTAAAAATTCCTGCATCTGTTCCTTAGTTTGAGCATCCAATGCCCCAAAAGGTTCATCCATTAGCAATAGTGCGGGTTCATTGGCGAGGGCGCGGGCAATTGCTACCCGTTGTTTCATACCACCAGATAACTGTTTAGGATAATTATGAGCAAATTTACCAAGTCCAACCACATCCAGAAAATAGCAAACACGATCCCGTTGTTGTGGTTTAGGCATTTTCTGAAACTGCAAACCAAAGGCTACATTCTGCGCCACAGTTAGCCAAGGATAAAGGGTATAACCTTGGAACACCATACCACGATCTGAACCCGGTTTTCCAGTCACAGGTTTACCATCGACAAATACCTCCCCCGAAGAGGGAGAAATTAGCCCTGCCATGATATTCAATAAAGTTGATTTACCACAACCAGAAGTACCTACCAAACAAACGAATTCTCTGGGTAAAATCTGCAAGTTAATCTCTTGGAGGACAGTAATTTTTTCCTGCCCGCGAGTTGAGTAGGATTTACAAATATCTTTTACTTCAAGTTTATAGATAAAATCTGGGCTGGATAGATCGGAATAACTTCGATGGATGCCATCTTGAACTTGCATAATTATTGAATTAGTCTCCTCCATTGACAAAACCCTCCTAAGAGTGTATCTTTATCAGATAATTTTTTCTTTTGGGTTCTTCCACCTTAACTATCCTATTTACTCCCATCCACCAATAAGATTACCCAACTATTCTTTTCTCATCCTTAGTGTCTTAGTATCTTAGTGGTTAAATAATCACCTATTCTTCCACGAGGAAGCGACTAAAAATATTCTCATAAATAAATTTTACCTACTAGGAAAAACAGATATCAGTTTTTGCCACCAATAACTGTATCAGAAATCACAAAGTAGTGACGTAAATTGGCAACACCATCGCACTTCATAAACAAATAAAAAATAGGCTTGCACGAATTCAGGGGAATAGTTCTTAACGTGCAAGCCTAAATTTTTAGGGGTTTCTGTTGGAGGTGTTCTTACCCCTTAATTGTCATCTATCTTCGCGATCGCTGACATCAGCCATATTTCTGAAAAATTCTACGCCAAATGGCGGATTGAAGGGGACAAGGGGGACAAGGG
>NZ_JAMZMM010000040.1 GCF_024178385.1 Limnofasciculus baicalensis BBK-W-15
CATAAACTCTGATTAAAGTTTACTTAACCCTTTTTCAGGGTAATCGTTAGATGCTTATAGATGTAAACGCTCTACCATCTAATTCACATATTATGCAAGCAAAACATTTAATTTCTTGGCTGGGTTGTTCTTTTGCCATATCTGTGGTAAATATTATTGCCAACAGTCAGGCTGCTACAGCACTTTCTTTTGCCAATACCTTAAGTATTCCTGCTGACACCACGGATTTATCTCCACTCAATGGCGGCAGTGGTGGTGCTAACGTCAATCGCTTTGGTTTTTTCTCAGATATTTACTACGATCACTATCAGAATGTTTACTACGGATTGAGCGATCGCGGACCAGGTGGCGGTGTCATCTCCTACAATACTAGAGTGCAGAAGTTTTCCTTAGATGTGGACTCTAATACAGGTGCGATCGCAAATTTTAATGTGCTAGAGACAATTCTGTTTACTAAAAACGGTCAATACTTCAACGGATTAAACCCCCAACTACTGAATGGCGATAAGGGAATTCTCGGTTTGAGTTTCGATCCTGAAGGATTTGCAATTGCACCGAATGGTAACTTCTATGTTTCTGATGAATATGGTCCTTCTGTTTATGAGTTTAGTCCAACTGGTTCCTTCATTCGAGCGTTTCAAACTCCTGACAATATTCTGTCTAAAGTTGGCAGTACTCCTAATTATGTGGATGGTCGTGGTACAATTACCACGGGTCGTCAAGATAACCGAGGATTTGAAGGTTTAACTCTCACTCCAGATGGAAAAAAACTATTGGTAATGCTGCAAGATCCTCTAGTTAATGAAGGATCGTCCAATGATGGAAGGCGCAGCAATAATTTAAGAATTGTGGAATTTGATACAGCAACAGGTACGAGTACAGCTCAATATATTTATGGGCTAGAAAGTATTGCTGATATTAATAGTCGTATTCCTGGAACAGCCAATGATTTCGGTGCAACTAGTCAAGGACGAAATATTGGTATCAGTGCTATTACTGCTATTAACGAAAATGAATTCTTGGTGCTAGAAAGAGATAATCGGGGTGTAGGAGTAGACGATCCTACAGGTAGCAATCCTGTTGGTAGTAAACGGGTTTATAAAATCAATTTGACAGGTGCAACTAATGTTAGCGGTATTTCCTTAGCTGGCACAAATACACTCCCAACTGGTGTAACAGCCGTAAGCAAAACCTTATTTGCTGATATTGCTAGTTTCCTAAAAGGAAATGGACAAATAATCCCAGAAAAATTTGAAGGTTTAGCGATTGGACCGAAACTAAGTGATGGTTCTTATGCTATTATCTTAGGGACAGACAACGATTATAGCGTGACTCAATCGGGTAGTGGTACTCAGTTTGATGTTTGTACTGATGGTACAACTTCTACTCAAGTACCGATTGATAGTGGTTGTCCAACTGGACAGAAATTGCTCCCCGGTTATCTCTACTCCTTAAAAGCCAGCAGTACAGAAATCGGGCGATTTGTGCCAGCAGAAAAAGTACCAGAGCCTGGTACATTAGGTGGTTTAGCATTAATTGTTTTGAGTGGTTTTTTGCCCAAGCGCAAAAAGAATGACTAATTGCTAATTGCTAATTGCTAATCCCCATTGGCAATTAGCAAATTAAGTTATATTCATTTCCAGTTGCTTATCCTTCAAAACCGAGCATCTTTCCAACGCTGCTTCTAAAACTGGGATTTTCACAGGCTTACTGATATAATCATTCATGCCAGCCTCTAGACAGTTTTTGCGATCGCCTTCCATTGCACCAGCAGTCATCGCGATTAACCAGGGGCGAGTGTTTGGCAGCCATTCCTGACAAATATAACGGGCAGTTTCCAATCCATCCATCTCAGGCATTTGGACATCAAGTAGCACCACATCGTAGCGAATTTTACGAAGCGCATCAATAACTTCTAATCCATTCCGCACGACATCGGCTTGGTAACCGATTCTTTCTAAAATTCGCAGTGCTACTTTCTGATTGATTAGATTATCCTCAGCTAGCAAAATTCGCAGTGGTAATTTTTTGGTTAAATTGGTATTAATTGGTTGTACAGTTTGGGTTGGTAAAATTTTATTATGTTCATCTACAAAAATATTTAGCAAAACCTTGTATAGTTGAGACGGTTTGATTGGCTTACTCAAGCAGGCGGTAAATTCTGATTGGGGATGTGCTATCCAACAATTCATTGATGTCAGCATTACTAAAGGCAACAGTCGCTCATTTTCCCGTTGCTGAATTATCCGAGCAAGTGTCAAACCATCTATATGAGGCATTTGCATATCTACAATGCCCACATCGAAGGTATTTTCGTTACGAATGATATCAATTGCTTCGGTTGCGGTGGCAGCTTCTTGGCAAATCATGCCCCATTTCTCGGCATACCTTTTGACAATCTGTCGATTAGTTTCGTTATCCTCAATAATTAACAATCGTTTGCCAATTAGCTGAGGGTAAGATTCCCTAAGATAAACATCCTCTGTACTAATTTGAGCTTGAGCTAAAATTGTGAAATGGAATGTCGAACCTTTACCAATCTCACTTTCTACCCACATTTTTCCACCCATTAATTCGCTCAAATGCTTGCCAATTGCTAATCCCAATCCCGTACCCCCATACTTGCGGGTTGTGGAAGCATCTACTTGAGAAAAAGACTGGAATAATTGATTTATGCGATCGCGGGGAATGCCAATGCCAGTATCTTTAACAGTGAAGTGGAATTCGTAGTATTTTTGGTTGTTGGTTATTGGTTGTTGGTTGTTGGTTATTGGTTGTTGGTTATTGGTTGTTGGTTGTTTTACTGAGGAAACTGAAACTACCACCTCACCGAATTCCGTAAATTTCACCGCATTACTGAGTAAATTTACCAGAATTTGCCTTAATCTGGTGACATCACCAACTAAAATTGTCGGAGTTTCTTCGGCAATTAAGTAAGCGATATCTAGTTCTTTCAACCTAGCCTGATTGACTACCATATCTACCGACTCCTCTATTGAGGATTGCAGGTTAAATGGCTGAATTTCTAACTCCATTTTCCCTGCTTCAATTTTAGAAAAGTCCAAGATATCGTTAATAATTGATAGTAATGCTTCTCCACTGTTGCGGATGATTTCCAGATATTCCCGCTGTTCAGAAGTAACATTTGTATCCAAAATTACCCCTGTCATCCCAATAACTGCATTCATTGGTGTTCTGATCTCGTGACTCATGCTAGCCAAAAATTGCGATTTCAGTTTAGTGGCAGACTCAGCTTCTTTTAATGCTCGATCTAGTTCATAATTTTTGCTTTCTAGTTCAATTGATATGCGATCTTGTTGTGCTTTTGCTTCCACTAGTTTTGTAATGCGATCGCGAATCTGCTTTACTGCGGGCTGAAACACAAATACAGCTTCTAGTAATAAGACAATCAATGTAATCGCCAGTATTACTATCCCAATAACTTTAGTTTCCTCAACCCGATTTTTTGCTTCCTTATCGTACTGAAATACTATCCGATCCATTCCCTGTAAAAAAGATCCTTCATGGGCGAGAATTTCTTCAACTAAAGGTGAAATATTAGTATTCTGTAACGATAATAGTTGCTGTGGTGGTAAACTCAGTAGTCCCTTAGTTGCTTTATAGATAGATTGATAGTGAATATCAATTTGGGCGAACATGCGAGTCACTTCAGGAGTATTGTTGCCGCGCAATCCTAACTTGGCATCACCCTGTTGCAATCCTTGATGGGAACTTTGCCAAAGATTGATAACTTCTTGTAGCTCATTTAAACGAATTTGACGCTCGCGGGCACTTTTTGAGTATTGGATTGCGAGGGATGCTTTTGTCAATTTTTGACTCAGCATTCGCTGTCGCCCTGCAATGTTAATGGTGCGCGAATCACTTGACTGCTGATTTAGGGATCTTTGTACCATAAATTGTCCAGCAATAGATAGTAATGCTACAGTACTTAGAGCGACAATATACAGGGTACTCAGGCTACGAGTGGGAGATGATTTTGTTAGTTTTTTAGACATATTTGGGGTACTTGTGATTAACTTAGCAATGTGTAGAAGTCCCTTTTATATCAATTGCGGTAACATCGATACAAGCCGACAGGATATCACTCCTGACAAACTACCACTTTTATCTTTAATTAACAGGAGCAAATTATACGTTTTGCCAAAATCCTATCGTAAATTATAGTTCATTATGTAAAGAAATGTAAAAAAAGGGGCCTGATGAAGATAGATCTCGTTCACTTCTATGTAGAAGATGCTATAGCCTCCCGTGACTGGTTTATCGAGAGGATGGGCTTTCAGCCATGGGCATCGGGGGCTAGCCACCACACTCGCACCACTATTGTCAAAAGCGGTGCAATTTACATTGTTTTATCGTCTCCTATCACCAAGGATAGTCCTGTTGCTGAGTTTTTGCGCCTCCATCCTCCTGGAGTTGTCGATATCGCTTTTTTGGTGTCAGACTTAGCAGTCGTGATGGAGAGGATAGTTAAAAAAGGGGTAAAAATCTTGGAAACAATTCAAGAAAGATCGTTTTCTAAAGGATATGTGAAATGGAGCAAAATAGCTGCTTGGGGGACGCTAAGTCATACAATTTTAGAGCGTCAAGGAATTAGTAAACTTTGGGCAATATCAACTCAGTTAAACTGGATTGAAGAGCCATTTACTTTGGAAGTTTACCCTGATGTAATTAAAGGTAAAAGATCTCCAGCAAGTGAAAATAATAATATCGCCACACTAGTTAATAGTATCGATCATGTAGTGTTGAATGTGGCGGCAGGAGATTTGGGGCAAGCAGTAGAGTGGTATCGAGATGTTTTAGGATTTCAGCCGCAGCAGATGTTTACAATTCAGACAGAGACATCCGGTTTAGGCTCTCAGGTGATGATTCATCCCGATAGTGGGGTACAAATACCAATTAATGAACCCACTTCACCCAATTCCCAGATTCAGGAATTTCTGGATGTGAATCGGGGCGCAGGCATTCAGCATATTGCTTTGGCGACAGATAATATTATAGCTGCGATCGCACAACTGCGTCACAGGGGTTTATCCTTTATTGAAGTTTCTCCCAGCTATTACGCTGGAGTAAAGCAGCGCTGCAATTTATCAGTCACCGAATGGGAGAAAATTATCGCCCACAAAATTTTAGTAGACTCTCAGGATGATTCGCCTGAATCTCTATTACTTCAGACATTTACCCAGCCTATTTTTAAACAGCCGACATTCTTTTTTGAGATAATTGAGCGTCGTTTGGGGGCAAAAGGCTTTGGTGAAGGCAATTTTCGCGCTTTGTTTGAAGCGATTGAAAGGGAGCAGTTAAAGCGTGGGAAGTTGAAGCTAAAAATACCTAAAAATTAGTCATAACTTAGGCAAGTGTCAGTAAAGAGTAAACAGGAGTTAGTAGTAGGCGATTCATCGCCTATTCCCAACAGTAAACAGAAGTTATAGCAGATTGCAGGTTTATGAAGTACACCTCAGAAACCCGGTTTCTCTGCACCTCACGTACCTGAAAATTACTGCTACTGTACCTCATAACAGCGGTAATCGCTGTATTAGTAGGCGATTAATCGCCTACTACCAACAGTAATTACTATAATAATCCCTACTAACAGCGCCATCGTAAAAAATTCAGCGCCGCCACTCCCACACTCACCAACAACATCCCCACTATTTGCGGTAATTCCAAGGCACTGCGCATTAATATAAATGCCAAAAGCGCTGTTAACACTGGTACAATTGCCCCGATAATTGACGCTCTAGTTGCACCAATCCTACCAATTGCCAGATGATTAAATAGATAACCTAAAATTCCAGCACCACCCAAAACTAATCCGCTAATAATTAAAATTGGTAACAAGCTAGCATCAAGATTGAAACCCCATCCTTCCGGTAAAGGGAGAAACAAACTTAGGGCAGAAAAAACTAAGACAACTACTAAATTAATCCAGAGGAAAGGAATCGGGTGCAACTTTTTACCAGAGGTTTGTACCAAGATTGAGCGGAGGGCAAAAGCAATTCCTGCACCACCTGCTGTTAAAATCCCTAAAGGAGAAATATCCCCACTGCTACCAGGTATAGTAATCAGAACTAATCCTGCTACCATACCACTGAAGATTGCCAAACGACTCAATTGATTGACGGGTTTACCAAACTGTGAGGAAATGAGCGGATAAATAAAGAAAATCGTGACAGCAATTCCTGGTGCTATTGAGCCTAACGATAAATAAAGGAATACTTGAGACAAAAACAACAAAAATCCACTACAGAAAACATTACTAAATAAACCCCAATCTTTAGACTCCATAAACTTCCGAATATCTCGCCACAGGTATGGGTAGACTCCCCGAGATAAAATTGCCATTATCGGCACTATTACCACCATCCGCATCCATAATAGCAGGATAACATTCCCCACAGTTGGCATTAAAAAGCCGCCAAATTTTGCCAATATATTTGGGAGTGGGGCTAGGTTAAGAATAACACTGACGATGACATTTTCAAAAGCTAATCCTAGTAAAGATAGTAGAATTAGTAACCACCCAATCCATTGCTTTTTTTTGGGTTTAGGTTTCGGTTTTGCCTCTTGAATCTCTTGTGATATTTCCAGGAGGGGCAGAGTGGCTAAGGATTGCTTAGACGAATATGAACTAATACCGTTAGTGCCATTATTATGCCCATTTTGAGGTATATCTAAGGGAGGTAATGGTGGATAAGTAGGTTTTGTTGGTAGTGGATGGGATTGCTTGTCAGGAATCGGGGGTTGGGCAGGAATTTCGGCTTTGAGTCTAGCAATTAGTGTCTCTAAAATTGCCTCGGCTTGTTGCTCTAGATTGTACATCTGACTCAACTGCACAGACATGGAATTTTGATAGCTATTCAAATCTTGTTCCAGGGAGCTAAAAGTGGCTCTCATGGTAGTATCTAATGAGCCAATTAATCGTTCAGTATTTTCCTGATAATCCCGCTGGATTGAAGTTGGGGCATAAATTGAATTGGGAGTATTTTCAACAGGTATCTGGCTGATGCTTGGCTCTTCTTTAGGAGAGACTGGTAAAGATTTAACTAATTTATCGATTCTCTCTTGCAGTATTATTTCAATATAATTTGCTAAGGTTGGGGTAATTTGCTGAACTAACTTTTGCTGTTGCTCAATTTGCTCTTTCCGTTGAATTTTAAGGGTTTCAATCTCCTCGATTAATTGAGTTTTTTCCTGCTTAAGTCGTTCAACATCTTGAGAAAAAAGTGTCACGAGATTGTGGCGCAGATTCTCAATGCCCTCCATACTCTCTGTCATTGAGAGTAAAATATCTTCTGCTGCCTCGATATAGCTAGCTTCAGAGTTTTTCTGTTCCTGGTTAACTTTCCCTGTGTGCATTTTTGGATTAATAACTTAATAAAGACTAGCCATAAGATAAGGCGAGGAAAATGGTTTCCATCTCTTCACGAGACAACCCCCCATGATGTCCTAATAATTTCTGCTCAAAGCGGTTTTCTTCATACCACCAAACTGTTTCATGCTTATCGGGCAAGATAGTCAAGTTTCCCAACCGATTGAGCAATGCTGATGAGGGTTTACCTAGTCCAAAATATCCCTCATCTATCAACGTTTTTGTGCGATAAACTTGCGCCCTATCCAGAAGCTGACGATTCAGTAAATCGTAGGCTTCATCCAGGTATTCTTCCTGGATATATAGAAACATATCACGGGCGGAACCTGCGGGAACTAGTGGCTTACCTTGACGATTAGTTTTGATGAACTGCTCTATTGTAGGACTAAGCTGGTTCAGATAAATAGTCGTTTGAGGTGAAACTTCTATTTGTCCATGATCCGCAGTAATCAACAAGAGCGTATTTTTCAGCTTACCTACCAAAGTCTCATGAAGCAATGACTCTATGGTAACCCAAAATGTCCTCACCTCAGCATCAAACTGGGGGGAACTTGGTCCATAGTGATGCCCAAGTGCATCAATACTATCAAAATATAAAAAGAAATAGGCTTTTTCTTGTTCAGCTATCGCCGCTTCTGTTAAATTAACTAATGCTTCTGAAATTGTTCTATATGGTATCATCTTTGCCCCATCACAAGCAACTCGTGAAAATGGTGAGAAGGCATAAGCTTGGTGTTGAAAACAATAAGAATTTACACCATGCTGTTTCAATTTGTGATAAATAGTTTGGGTGGGGAAAAGGGTTTGCTCAGTTACGCCAGTTTTTTTGAGCGTGTCTCTTTCTCGATCCCCTGCGAAGGAGAAAAGTAACGGAGAAATGATATTATCTAACAGAGGCTCATAATAAAACCACTCATAAATCCCACTCTCACCAACAGGTAAACCTGAGTGAATGGTGGTAACATGAGCAGCCGTCGTCGAAGGAAATTGAGTTGTTATTTTAGAAGCCACTCCCTCTGTCTGAAACCGCTTTAGAAATTTCAACTCTTCCAGATACTGCTGGAAAAAGCGCCACCCGAAAGCATCAATAAATAGAAGAATAACTTTGTCATAGCTACCAGGTAAATCTCCCATTACACTACTAGGCAAACCCATTTCTCCTGCACCTGTCAAGAGATGATAGATGGTTTGGGGAATCTGGGAGAAACAATAGGAATCGTACAGAGGTTTCCCGATATTGTCATTTAATCTGGTAGATTCAACAGCCCTTATAGAATCATAGTTAATCATAAAATTACTTCCTGTGAGAAACCCATTATAACTCGAAAAAAGCCGGATACAGAAGTCGATCGTATCAGATTAGCACTTTTTACCTTTATCCCTTAGTGTCTTAGTGCCTTAGTGGTTTATTAAATAGTTAATCTATCAGAGCAAAATCACCCAAATATAAACCGGAGACAAACAAAAATCGCCGCCCCCAAACCAGCAGCAAATGGCAAAGTAATTACCCACGCCAAAGCAATGGATTTAATCGTTGAGAAGCGAACATTTCGCCAATTTTGAATCAAGCCAATCCCTACCACACCACCAACTAAAGCATGAGAAGTGGAAACGGGAAACCCCAATTTTGAGGCAATTAATACAGTAGTAGCTGTAGCAATTTCGGCACAAAATCCACTGCTGGGCTGAAGCGGAATAATATTCTCGCCAATTGTCGCAATCACTTTTTTACCCCAGATAGCTAAACCCGCCACAATACCGCAACCGCCAAGCAAGAGAATCCATAAGGGAACACCAAAACTGCTGATGGGAACGGAATCCGTGCGAATAATATAAACGATTGTAGCTAAAGGTGCGATCGCATTTCCGACATCATTGGAGCCATGGGCAAAGGCGACAAAGCAAGCACTGAGTACCTGAAATTGGGCGAGGAGTCTTTCTACTGGTGAAGAGAATAGGTTTTTTGGAGTGGGGAGTGGGGCAGAAATTTCTGACTTTTGACTTTCTAATTGATGCCAGCTTATGAAAGTGAGGGCGACGACACCAATGACACCTGTAGCAATTGATAAGTCATGTTTGGGAAAAGGTATTGCCGCAAATAATGGTGCATCAAATATAGTTGGCAAGACAATAATACCAAAGATACTTAATACGATCGCACTTAACCAAGGAATCCATTCCCGTAGCTGATGGATGGGATTTGGTTTGTCCAAAATCGAATATTTGATGACACTATAAAATCCTGCGGCAATAATACCACTTACTACTGGAGTTAGTACCCAAGTTATGGAGATACGACCAATATTTCCCCAGTCTACTGCACCGACTCCTGCGGCTACCCAACTAAAACCTGCGATCGCGCCCACCACTGCATGAGATGATGATACAGGCCAACCTTGACTTGTGGCAATTTGCAGCCATACACCGCCAGCGAGTAATACTGCTATCATCCCCAATACTAGTAATTGGGGTTGTGCGGCAAATAGAGTCGGATTTACTATCTCGGTTGCGAGAGTTTGAGAAACTTTGCTACCGAATAATATCGCACCACTAAATTCTAAAATACCAGCAATAACTAGTGCTTGCCCTAGGGTAATCGCTTTTGAGCCAACAGATGTTCCCATGGAGTTGGCGACATCATTAGCCCCCAAATTCCAGGCAACATAGAAGGCGAGAATTCCTGTCAAAACAATTGGTAACATAAAATCAGCTATTACTACCTAATTTACCCAAAGATTTTCCGTAGTGCGGACAGATGATACTGATAAGAAAGGTGACTAAAACAAACTAAAATTACTTGCTCAACAGAGGAATTACCCTCCAGAAACTCCTTTACTGTCCTCACAGCAATTTTAGCAGCAAGTTGAGGGGGAAAACCATAAGCACCTGTACTAATCGCGGGAAAAGCAATACTAATAATCTCATATTGTGTCGCTATTTCCAGACAACGACGATAACAGCTAGCCAATAACTCATCTTCTCCCCGATTGCCGCCCTTCCAAATTGGACCGACAGTATGGATTACCCAATCTGCTGGTAAATTGTAACCTCTAGTAATTTTAGCATCCCCAGTTTGACAACCATGCAAACGACGACATTCTGCCAGTAAACCTAAACCTGCGGCACGATGAATTGCACCATCCACACCACCACCACCGAGGAGGGAGTTATTAGCTGCATTAACAATAGCATCAACTTTTTGTTGAGTAATATCCCCTTCAACGATCGCGATTTTGCTTGAAATCATTAGTTTTTCGTTGGGCGGCATCAGTAATAAGTTATTAGTTTAGCAAATAACTTATTACTAATTCAGGACTTACGCAAAATCTGTCACTAAACTCTATATATAGTAGGGTGCGTTACACAACACACCCTACAGATACCGTAACTGCGTAAGTCCTGTAATTACTAAACTATATATATAGTAGGGTGCGTTACATAACGCACCCTACAGATACTAAATCAATCATCAGCAAGCATCTATTATAAACTAAATTTTCTATAAGCTATCAGGAAATATCTCAGGAGAAAACATCTCCCATAAAACTTGCAGATAGGGTTCAAATAAAGATAACTCCGATTTTCCCAAACGGGAAGAGATTTCCTGAGTAAGTAAGTGAATCATCTGCCGCACTAATTCCCACCTTACCTTTAAAGTTGGATATAGCATGACAGTCAGGGGAAATAACTCTTGTTGGATAGCAGCAATACTCTGCTCCAAGACACACACCCACAGGTAAACTTGAAACATTTCCACATCGCGGATACTGGCAGTTTTCACGACAGGATCGTTCAGATAACCGCTGTAGGTAAAATAGGTAGGATATAACTTAATAACGCGATCGCATATTTTAGTAGCAATCTCTGTGATACAGGGCAAAAGCTTTTGCACAACGCTTAGAATTGGTGAGTTGTAATTGTAAGTTGCTGCGGCTTGATATGCTCTTGGTAAAGGCATGTATAAGTGATCGTCTATCACTTTAAAATATTGTCTAATCTTGTCTTGTTCTGACTTATTAATTCCCTCCAATAGCATTTGTCCGGTGTGATGAAACTGCATACTGACAAAGCCAATCACGCGAGGATCTTCTTTCGTATATTTCTTCCGAATTTTACCTAAATCTGAACCAATGACAGTGGCAAGGCGATAGGGACTATCTTGATGGGCATAAAGTTCTATCGTTTTTTCAAAAATCCGAAATGAGTCTTCGGAAATTTGCCATGGATTGATTAGTTTTGGGTTAATTTGATGACGTTCTAGTTCTTTTGATATCAGTTTTTCCGTCTTATTCCAGGCTTTGATACTAGCAGGACGTAGCGAGGTTTTCAGATTTTTTATGATCTGATTTTGATTGGTTTTAAAAGGAAGTAAATTAGGATCTGATTCTAAATTTTGTAGATATTTTTTTGCCCAAGCTTGAGCTAAATGGACTACAGGGGAACCATGAGGGGTTCCTGGCGCATCTTGTGCCTCCGCCGATAAAATCTCTGCCTGCATGACTGTTAAAAATCTCTGTGAAGGTTTTCCCTATCATGACTTTAGGGGATTTCCCTCTGCCCAGCCACAGTAATATTGCGTAATTTGCTGATTAAACACCTGCTAGTTTCCCTGATACAGCAGATTGCAGGTTGATGAAATACGCCCGAGAAACCCGGTTTCTCTCTACCTCACATACCTGAAAAGTACTATATAATCTAAAAAACTGGTGACAACTGACGACTCAAACGCCTAAACTCCTGAAGATAAAAATGAATACCATGATTGACGAGAACGAAAACTTGGAATCTGAAGCCATCGATGATTCCTCTATACCTGGGCTAACCTCGGAACAGTATCGCAAAAAAATGCAGCGGCGCAAAGAGGTACAGGAAAAACGCCTAGCGGAAAAGTCGCCAGAAAAGGGATTGATTATTGTACACACGGGTAATGGGAAGGGGAAAACTACCGCCGGATTAGGGATGGTATTGCGATCGCTCGGTCATGGTTATCGAGTTGCGATTGTACAATTTATTAAGGGCGCTTGGGAGCCAGCGGAGAAAGCATCCTTAAACCATTGGACATTAGCATCAAATGGAGAGCAACCTCAATTAGAGTTTCACGCCATGGGAGAAGGTTTTACTTGGGAAACTCAAGATAGAGAAAGAGATATTGAGAAAGCTAATGCTGCATGGCAAAAAGCCCAGGAATTTATCTACAATCCCGACTTTCGACTAGTATTTTTAGATGAAATTAACATTGCCTTAAAGCTAGGCTATCTCAATGTGGAAGAGGTGCTGGTGGGGTTGGACAAAAAACCAGCCAATTCTCACATTATCCTCAGCGGGAGAAATGCACCTACACAATTAATTGAATATGCTGATTTGGTAACCGAAATGACACTAGTAAAGCATCCCTTTCGGGAACAGGGTATCAAAGCTCAACCTGGGATTGAATTTTAACCTTGTTTCTGGTATAACAAATGCCGATGGAGGAGAAAGAATCTAGGATAATCCCAATCTGATGATGACACTATTTAGGTAAGCTGGGTTTGTTATACTAATTAATTTCCTTTGATGCTGCTGCAAAACTGCGGTACTCATAAATCAGTAAAAGAGCAATGCTAATTCAGGTAACCATAGAAAACTTCCTCTCCTTTAAGGAAGAAACAACATTGAGTATGGTAGGCATTAACAGTGACAAAAACCATGCCAACCATCTTGCTGTAGACGCAGGAGGTAAGGGAAAGTCTCTTTTACCTATTTCTGCTATCTATGGTGCAAATGCCGCAGGTAAATCTAATCTGATTAAGGCTATTGATTTCGCTAAAGATTTAATTGTTCAAGGAACCCGTAGTGGACAAACTATCCCAGTTATTCCCTTTAAGTTAGGCAATGATAGCAATAAACCTAGCAAATTTGAGTTTGTCTTCATTTATAATGATAGTCGCTATTCCTATGGATTTAAGTTAAATGCCAATCATATTATTGAAGAATGGCTTTATGTAATTCCCTCTGGTAAAAAACGAGAAGTTCCAGTTTTTGTTCGAGTCACTTCTGAAAAAAAGGAGACAACAGTAGAGTATGGCGCTACTCTGAAAGGGAGAGGAGAAAAAGACAAGCCATTTTTAGATTTTATTGCACGAGGAACTCGTCCAAATCAACTTTTCCTGACAGAAGCTCTGGATCGTAATGTTCAGGCTGTGAAGCCTGTAGTTGAGTGGTTTGAAGACGTATTAATTATTATTCGAGCCGAATCTAACTATATACCTTTAGAATCTGATATATTAACCAGCCAAGAGTTTACCAGCTTTCTTACCGATTTTCTGAGATTGATGGGTACAGGTATTGATTCAATTGGTACTGAAGAAGTTGAATTAGATTTCGATCATCACTTTCCAGAAATACCTGAAAATATCAAAAATGATATACTGGAAACATTTTCTGAGGATGATGATAATTCTGTGGGAATGCTTTTAATTAACCAAAGGAAACGATATTTAATCGCCAAAAGAGCTGAAGACAAGTTGAATTTAATTCAACTTAAAACTCAACATCGTCATCAAAATGGATCTCTTGTTGATTTTTTGATAGAAGAGGAATCCGAAGGGACACAGCGTTTGATCGATTTGATTCCCGTATTGTTTGTATTAAAAAACAGTCGAAATCGAGTAATTTTCCTGGATGAATTAGATCGCCGTTTGCATCCTTTATTATCACGAAAATTTATAGAATTTTGTTTAAGTTGTCGAAATCAAAATAATCAAACTCAACTAATCTTTACTACTCATGATACTAATCTACTAGATTTAGATCTTCTCCGTAGAGATGAAATCTGGTTTGTGGAAAAGAATCAGGAAGGTGCATCGCACCTCTATTCACTAGCAGAGTTTAAAACTACACCAGATCTAAAAATAGAGAAAGGCTATTTAAACGGTAGATTTGGCGCAATTCCCTTCTTTGGTGATATCCGTAACTTAGGATGGTTTGATTGCGATGGAGAATCATCTGAAGCAATTTAAAAATAAATATGAAAAAAATTAGTCGCACCAAGCTAATCGATCGCAAGTATAACCAGCGAGATGCAAGGCTATTTGTAATTGCTACTGAGGGAAGGGAAACTGAGAAACAATATTTCGCAATGTTTCATGACTCTCGCATCAAAATAGAAGTATTAGCCACAGGAGATGATAATAAGTCTGCCCCTCAATATGTGCTAGCTCGATTAGATGAATTTACACAAAAATACGATCTAAGTTCAGATGATACTCTATGGTTAATGTTTGATGTGGATCGCTGGGGTGAAAAAAATATAAGTACAATTTGCCGTCAAGCTAAACAGAAAAAATATCGATTAGCAATCAGCAATCCCTGTTTTGAGGTTTGGTTATTTTTACATTTTGATAACCTAAATACTGTCGATACTAAATGTAAAGAATGTAAGTATTTTGAAGATAAGTTGCGTAATAAGCTGGGAGGCTATAACAAGAGCAATCTCAATTTAGATCTATTCACAAACTATATAGAGGATGCTGTACAACGTGCCAAAAACTTACATCCAAGTCATCAACAAAACTGGCCTCCTACACCGGGATCTCACGTTTATAGAATTGTGGAAATCCTCCTTAAGGCGATAAACGATAAAAAAGTATAAACAAACCAGTTTTCTATTCCTGCTTCACACCATCAGGAACCCCCACAGAAGAAATTCCCGCAATCGCACGTAAATTTTGGCTGCGAATCAATTCCGTGAAATTCAAACTCAAACGCCCTTCCATTTGAGCAACCGATTCAATCGCTGCTAACAGATGTTGAGCTGATTCTATATCAGAATAACCCCGCCGTTGAGCAATTTTAATCCCATCAATATCAGCATCAAGTTGAGACTGGGAACTTCGATTACTCCGCCAAAGTTGACTACCTGCGATCGCACTTAATCCCGTAGCAACTACAACCCCCACAGCATCCGCCTGTGCGAATTCAATAACTCCTCCTAACAATCCTGCTAGTACGACGGATTGATATAAATCTGGCTTAAACCACTTAATATTAATCAGCCAGCAAACAGTTCTTAGTAGTAGCATATCCCGTTGTGGTCTAGGTAAGCGCCGCCATAAATCAAAATTAATATAAATAGAGCGATCCCCAAACCAAGGCAGAGGAAAAGGACATTCAATTACCGTAGTTTGTTGAGGTTTGCTGATAATTTTAGTCAGCATCCGCCCAGAGGCAGGCATAATATCGATTAAACGGCGAATTTCAGGATCTGGATTCATATTTAAGAAATGACTTAAAATAGACAGAGAAGACTTTCAAGATTATAAACTCAAAATATGGAAGCTTTTACCCCAGTCCCTCCTGAATGGACAAACTCAGCGACTCACGCCTTTGAATTTTGCTGCCCCACCTGTCGCTCATCTTGTAATCAAGCACATCGGGTTTGGCTCAATCGCCTATCGCCCGTCATGACAGAAGACTATCACAAGAAGTGGCAAGAATTTTATCAGTGCCAGTGTGGTACAGTATGGTGGGCTTGGAGTAGCGATCGTCCCCCTTCAGAGTTCGCCAATCGTGAGATACCACCTAGCTTTTGACAATATTAACGTAACTTCATCGTCATCTTTTTTGGACGGCTAATCGCTAATAGTAGAACCAAAATTACAGTTTACAATTATCAATTAGCGATTAGTAGCCCTAAACATGTAACTAGCAACTTACATGATTACCTGGCTATATCCTACTTTTGCGGATAATATCTGGGCTTAAAGTATCTGATGGAATCTTAACCGGAGGCGGAATAATATCATCAACTAGTTTAATTTTTACACCATCTCTCAAGATACAAATGTCCATTTCCGTATCATTCTGAATGGCATCTCGATGCGCCCAACCTAAACTCCCATCAGCAAATTTAACCTGAATCCAACCTCCCTGAGTTTGCTTACCAGTAATTAATAACTCATCTTTGGTAAATTGGATGACATTCTCACGAAAAGATGCGGGTTCAGATCTGATATTGCCATTCACAATAACCCAGCAACCTTTTCGTATTGGAGATGGAGAAAGACTAGTAGTAGAAACCTCCTGAGTTTCCGCGACTTGGGGAGATGATGTGGGTGAAAGATAATTTGAGGATGGGGCCAGATTTACTGGCTTTTTCTGAGGTGTTATGGGGGCGCGATTTGCGAAACTAATTGCTATAAACAGACTGGCTAAAATCCCACCGATTACGATACTAAATTGGAGGATTTTTTTAGATAAATTAGAAGCAGCAGGAGAGTTGCTTGGGAAATCTGTAATCTGAGATGATGAGTCGATTCTAGATGTTGGTTTTATCCGTGGCTCAGGTGCTGGTTGTATGTACCAGGGGAGGAAAGCTGGAGTTAAAGATATAGAATTTGGCTGGTTCTCAATATCGGATTGTGTGCCTTGATTCCCCTCATCTTCAGGCGGAAAACTTACAAGAGGTAGGGGAATAATTGGTTGTATAATCGCAATGATATTACCATCACTATTCTCAGGTAACTGTGGGATCTGATTTTCCTCTTCTTCAGCCGGATCGTTACTAACAGCTTCAGCTATAGCCCTTTCCTTTTCCTCCCTGACACTATCGGATGAAATTGGTCGATCCGTTTCCGAGATAGAGTTACGATTTATTCTCAAAGTAACTCTTTCTTCAATCGGTTCTATATCCTCATTCCTCAGCCCTAGAGATTGTCGTAAATACTGTAATTTTTCACCAGTTTCAGTATCGATTACTTCACTATTTTCAATAGCTGTAGTAAAGGCGGCTTCGTATCGATCCAACTTTTTATGATACTCGCGATGAGGTTTCATCACCTCCGCTTCAATTGCCCTACAATCTTCAGGATTAAGCTGTAAACTAATTGCCAATTTATCTAAAATACCGCGACCTAGTTGAGCAATTCCACCCCGACTTGCCCAACGTTCTACCTCTTGACGATACCTGATATTTTGACCAGCAATTTGCACTTGTGTCAAGATAATTTTCTGCCGATTGTGGCTAAAATAAAACTCTGGCATCCAGGCTGGAGCTGCTTCTGTCACCCTACGCTTAACGTATTCATGTAGATCTTCTGCCGAAATCCAACCATCGCGATCGCGATCTGCGGCTCCTTTTTCAATTCCCTCTACCAAATAACGAGTGTAAACTGAGATATCCGGATTATCCCTCTCTAAGGAACTTTGGCTATAGATACTAGATGTTAAAATTGCCAATCGTTCACCACTGAGTTGAGTATTAATATCATCCTCAGTACTATTATTCTCTGGAGTTAGATCCTGATTTAAGACAAGATTAAAATACCAATTTAAGATCGCAACTTGATTTTGACAGGGACAATTATTTGCAATATCGCGGACAAAACTGACAGGAACAGCAGTTGCTTTAACTAATTCTCCTTGGGGAGTTCTTTCCGTGATCAGGGTTGCTGTAATACCAGTTGCTAAGTATAGTTGTCCACTATTATCTTTAACTCGATTACCGGAAAAAAATAGTAGTACTACATCATTTTTATTCAGATCCGCAAATAAGGATTGAATTGCTTCTCGCATCGCTGGTGGGTTTGGATTAATCAGGGTTTTCACCTCATCAAACCCTCCCATTTCTGAAGACTCCAAAACCCCTTCTATAGCCTCAATATCTTTTCCCGCTTCCGGGAGTGGTTGCAAACCATACCCGTATTCGCTTACCCCAATCAGCAGTGCTACTTTCACGATTAGCGATCCCCTAGATGACTACAAGTTTTTGGGCTGCCTAAATTGTTGCTACTCTTGCCATTTTGAGGTTGACTAGAGTATAATAGGCTCCTTTCAATGTAAGTTCTCCCTAAATAAGGAAAATTCTGTTTAATTTACAGGGGTGAGTAAACAATATCCGGATAAAAATTGAGATTTTTTGAATTCTGTCATACTATGTAAGACGGGCTACAGGAGGAGTCAATTATAACATTTAGTCTAAAAATGGAAATGACTAGAAGTCGGGTTTTTTCAAGAAACCCGACTTCTGATTAATTAAGGAAAGGAAATAACGATCAATACGCCTTTACTCGTCAACAGAGATACCGCATTTCCTAAATTAATTTCTGCAATACCCCTGCCAAAATCTCCACTATTTGGTCAATATGTTCCTTTTGAATAATTAATGGTGGAGATAAGGCAATAATGTCTCCTGTTGTCCGAATGAGTAAGCCCGTTTCATAACAACTTTCCAGACATTCCATCCCTCTTGCGCCAGGTTTTCCGGGGCGAGATGCTAACTCAATTCCCGCTACTAATCCTAAATTTCTAATATCAATCACATGGGGTAAATCTTTCAGAGAATGTATCGCATTTTCCCAATATCCCGCTAATTCCTGAGCATGTTGAAATAATCCTTCTTCCTCATAAACATCCAAAGTAGCTAAAGCAGCAGCACAGGCAAGAGGATGTCCAGAATAAGTATAGCCGTGGAATAATTCGATCGCATTTTCTGGTGTACTTTCCATAAAAGCATCGTAAATACCTTTGCGAGTAAATACTGCTCCCATTGGTACTGTACCATTAGTAATACCTTTAGCTACGGTTATCATATCTGGCAGGATACCGAAATATTCAGTAGCAAAACTAGTACCTAAACGCCCAAATCCAGTAATAACTTCATCAAAAATCAACAGAATTCCATACTTATCGCAAATTGCCCGTAACTTTTCTAAATATCCCACAGGAGGCACTAGTACTCCAGTTGAACCTGCAACGGGTTCAACTATTACAGCGGCAATTGTCGATGCGTCGTGTAAAGTGACAATTCTTTCTAATTCATCAGCTAAATGTGCCCCCCATTCTGGTTGCCCATGACTAAAAGCATTATGTTCTAAATTATGAGTATGAGGCAGATGATCCACACCAGGAAGCAAACTACCGAAAAATTTGCGATTGGTAGCAATTCCTCCTACAGAAATACCACCAAAACCTACTCCATGATAGCCCCTTTCCCTGCCAATCAAGCGGACACGAGACGCTTCACCACGTACTCGATGATATGCGATCGCAATTTTCAATGCAGACTCCACGGCTTCCGAACCAGAATTACCATAAAATACGCGATCGAAATGGTTTCCTGGTATCATTTTAATTAGGCGTTCTGCTAATTCAAAAGCAAGAGGATGTCCCATTTGAAAGGGTGGGGCATAATCTAAATGGGCGACTTGTTTTTGAATAGCTTCGACAATTTTCGGACGACAGTGCCCTGCATTTACACACCATAATCCCGCAGTACCGTCTAAGATTTGCCGATTATCGTGGCTGGTATAGTGCATGTCTTTGGCGGCGGCTAATAAGCGCGGGTTGGCTTTAAATTGCCGATTCGCCGTGAAGGGCATCCAGTAGGCTTCGAGATTGGTAGACACAGTTTTTGCTCCGTTAACTTTATAGTAGTTGCGTTCAATTTACAATATTAATACTAACGGATATAATATAACTCAGTTGGGACTTACACAACTAATTTATTTTTTTTCGTTTGTAGTGAGCGATTTATCGCTCATCTAGGCGATGAATCGCCTACTACTAACTTTGATTGAGTTTTTTTGACCAGGTTATCTACTTACCTCTTTACTTCATAGCACAGGCATCTTGCCTGTGCTACGGATAATTAATTTTAATCTATGGGATCTGCCCATTTCTTTTCCATGAATATGAAAGGAAAATTACTCAAGCAAATCTTCTG
Organism: Limnofasciculus baicalensis BBK-W-15; assembly: GCF_024178385.1. Classification (GTDB taxonomy): domain Bacteria; phylum Cyanobacteriota; class Cyanobacteriia; order Cyanobacteriales; family Coleofasciculaceae; genus Limnofasciculus; species Limnofasciculus baicalensis. The sequence goes on from NZ_JAMZMM010000040.1 coordinate 20,091, forward strand.
TATTATTCTCTCTATCTTCATTTTTATCTTCTCTGGATTTCCCTCCTGGGCTGGCGAAACTGAGAGTAAATGGAATTCCACCCTATTGTTAGCTAAATCTGAACAAAGGATTCCCGATGCTAAGGATTTGGCTGCTTTTATGGAGGAATTTTGGTCTAAGTTTAAACGAGCGAATATTCCTGGTATAGTATTTGCTGTAGTGAAAGATGGCAAAATTATCTTTTCTCAAGGTTATGGCTATGCTGACAGGGAAGAAAAATTGCCTGTCAATCCAGAAAAAACTCTCTTTCGCCTCGGTTCGATTTCTAAAGTATTCACGGCTACTGCGGTGATACAATTAGTCGAACAAGGTAAATTGGATTTGAAAGCTGATATTAATCAATATCTCAAATCCTTCCAAATTGATAAAACTTTCTCACCAATTACCCCTCATCACCTCTTAACTCACACCGATGGGTTTGATGTGGCTTGGACAATTGGCGCGGCGACTCATTGTAATTCGGCTATGCCATCTTTAGCAGAATTTTTGAGTCAAAACTTGCCCAAACGAGTGCGCCAACCTGGGGAATTATATGTTTACGGGGATGTGGGTATGGCATTAGCTGGTTATTTAGTAGAAGTAGTTTCGGGGCTGCCCTTTACTGAATATATCGATAAAAATATTCTCCAACCTTTAGAGATGCAACACAGTAGTTTTGCCCAGCCATTATCTGGGGAATTGGCTAAGGATTTGGCGGTGGGTTATGACTATCGAAATGCGGCTTATCTGAAAACACCTTTCGTTTGTGGCAAGAGTAATCCGACGATTGGGATGAGTGCGACGGCTACGGATATGGCTCATTTTCTGATTTCCCAATTGCAGGAGGGAAAGGATGGGAAAGGGAGAATATTATCGGAAAAAACTGTATCCAAAATGCAGCAACAGCAGTTTACTAATTTCCCTAACCATGATGGCATGTCTGGTTCGGCTTATGGGTGGTATGAAAGGTTTCAAAATAATCAACTGGCGCTGGAGCATGGGGGTAGTATGTATGGATATAGTAGTCAAATATTTATGCTGCCAGAACATAATTTAGGGTTTTTCTTTGCCGCCAATAGTGAAGATAAGACTCAATTACGGGAAAATCTGATTTCTCAGTTTCTCAACCGTTATTATCCGGAAAAGAAGAGTGAACAAGTCATCCCTCAGCCCCAACTAACTCCTGAATCTCAACAGCGATTACAAGAAATGGAGGGAAGTTATCGTTTTATTCGCTATCCCCAAGATTCTTTGGTAAAATTGTTTAATATTTGGTTTGGTCCGCGCCCAGATATGGAGTTGAAAGCCAATAGCGATGGTACGATTAGTTTTTTACCGAAAGGAAGTAAGTGGGTAGAAGTGGAACCCTGGTTATTGCGATATAAGGATAGTAATAATTATCTGGGTTTTCGGCGAGATGATAAGGGAAAAGTGACTACTACTTCTTTGAGTAATTACGTTTTCGTCACCTACGAAAAGTTAGCTTGGTATGAAACTGGTGGTTTCCAAAAAGTCATCTTGGGATTTTGTCTGGTAATGTTTCTATCGGCTTCCTGGGTTTGGCCAATTAATCCGTTAATTTTCCGGAAAGCTTCTTATACAAAGATGACTGAGATTTTACAGTTGTTACTGGGTTTAATTGGTGGGTTAAATTTATTCTTTGTCGGGGCGATGCTTTTTGTGATGCTTCAGGTGAGTTACTGGGAGTTTTTCTTTGGGATGCCGCCTCTGGTAATCGGGTTACTTTATTTGCCGATTTTTACGACGGGAATGACGACGGGATTACCGATTGTGGCATGGTTGGCTTGGCGAGATAAATCTTGGTCAATTATTCAGCGGATTCATTATGGTTTAATTGGGATTGCCGCTGGATTTTTTATCTTTTTGCTTAGTTACTGGAATTTGTTGGGGTTTAATGGCTAATTGCTAATGGCTAATGGCTAATGAGTCTATTCTTCAACAACCGCCAGAGAATAAATTCTCTGTCTCATAGCTTAAGTCGGTTGAAATTAATAACTTCCACCATTAAGCTATCCGCAAAAATCAAGATACCCGACTTCTCCAAGAAATCAGGTATCTGAATATTAGCCATTAGCCATTAACCCTTCATCTTCCGCTTCATTACCGAAGTAGCACCCAACATACCCAAACCTAAGAGACTTACTACAGTACCAGGTTCAGGAACACAAGTAGGATCGTTTAATCCAGTCAAAGCCATTGAGGTAGCATTTCCCCCATTCAAATCGGGATTAGTAGCCAGGATTCCTGCAAAGGGAGCACCAAGCACACTACCACCAAAGTTGTAGTCGGAGAGATTGGGAGATAAGGCATTTGCCAAGTTACCATTGGTATCCAGAAAATTTAGGAAACTAATGAAACTGTCGGTATTCTGCTCTCCCCCCAAAAACCAACTGGTAGAATTAGTCCCTGGATTGTATTCTGTCTGAATGATGCTCAAGTCAAATGGAATTGTCACCCCATTGACACTCAAGTTGGTGACGGCATCAAGGAAGAAACCCTCACCAATAGCAGGATTTTCATCTTGTACCGAGGTATCGATTGTGAACTTAGCACATCCTGTAGCTCCAGTACCAAGATCCACACCAGCAAAGCACAAGTTTAACAGTGCAGCTTGAGCGGGAGCGAGATTTGCGGCGATTGAGGCGACTGATAAAGCGGCGGCGGCGAGGGAAACTTTAGCGATTGATGTGAGATTCATGTGGTTACCTACTATCGTTTTTGATTGGGTAATGTGCTAATTACAGTAAAGTCTAGATTCCTGGTTTTATAAAACAGTAGATATGCCTAAATTGACGATTACTATTATCTGGTGGAATCTCGGATAAGCTTTGCTGAAAACATCTTATGCCATCTCTATTTTCAATTACAATAGGGTTGGGCGTATCTTTACAGTAAAAATATAAATCACCTGGTTTATGTGAAAATTTGATGAAGTGAGGGATTTTTTTTGATAAATGATGCACGCAGATGGGCAACGGATAGGCAACGGATAGGCAACGGATGGGTAACGGATGTAGCGGATGAGTGGCGGGTGGGGGTAACGGAAATTGTCGGGTGTGTTACTACGCTAACGCACCCTACGCTATCTAGCTCCCTACTCCCCTGGAAAATGCTAAAATCTAGGAAAAGCCGGAATCCTAGAAAAATGGACCAGGGTATTTCTATCGACACAGCCGCTAAATCGCGATAAAGTTCAAGCGGCTGTTAGATGTGCTTATCAGGCACTAGGAAAAAAAGAGCCTACTATTCGTTTTTTTTCCAGCCCAATTGCTGCAAAAAGAGTACTTTTTGAACAGCAATCACCCCGCCAAACCGCGCAGCAATTAGGCGCACCTCTGCTAATACCTTTTTCTACCCAACTTGGCGAACAAATCCTCAATCAACTGGAACCCGAATTATCGCAACAACTCCAAGCCCAACTCTGGAGTCAAGAATTGCTACAACAGCTCTGGCAATTGCGTGCCCTGCCTTTATTCCATGGAATAGACCAATTCTCTGAGAAAGAGTTAGCATTGGTAGGGGAATTGCGGGAACAATGGCTAGCCCAACAGTGGCAGGAAAAGCAAGAGGAAATCAGACAGCAATTCCTCCAACTTCCAGGGGGAGAAGTCTTCCTGCAAATGGGAGATTCTCTTTGGGAAAATATCGGGGAACCCATTTGGAAAGACTTGGTAAATCAACCCTTTGTCCAATGGTGGGAAGCACAATTACACGATAATCCATTATTGCAGTTTGTCGATCTTTTGGGTTTTGCCTATTACAGTTTTTTACTTCCCGGTATAGATACCTCTGCTATTGCCGGAATTGATTTTTGTATTTCGGTGTTAAACTGCGAACACAATCCCCAACAATGGCAAGCTTTGGAGTCGCTCCTTACCCAATGCGGCTGTATTTTTGCTTTTGAGAAGACTTGCATAGTTTGCGATCGCCCCACTATCCTATTATTAGATAACGAAAACCGTCTCCATGGAGAAGGGGAACCCGCAATTCAATTTGCCGATGGCTACAGTTTCTATTACTATCACGGCGTATCATTACCAGAAAAATACGGACGACTCCACCCAAATCAATGGCAAGCCCGATGGCTATTAGAAGAAGCCAATGCGGAATTGCGGCGAGTATTAATTCAAGGAATTGGCTATGGTAGAATTTGCCAAGAATTGCAAGTAACTGAATTGGATAATTGGCGAGAATATACCTTGTTAAGAATAGATAATGAGGTGGATGT
>NZ_JAMZMM010000355.1 GCF_024178385.1 Limnofasciculus baicalensis BBK-W-15
TATCTTCAACAGTGGGTAAATTTTCGGATTCTGTTATCTGTTTTCGGGAAATATTATCATCTTTATCATCTATCTTTTCAGGAATCGCTGAGAGGGAATAATTTTGAATTTGCCAAGAGGCGGTAACAATTGCCATGGTGCTGAGATTAAATTGCACAACTAACTCATTAATATAATCATCAAGTTCATCAGCAAGGGGACCGAGGGAATATTTCCAGATCACAAATCGTTCCTGGTGAGTTAGTTTCCGGACATCGAGACTAATTTGGGAACGATGGCGGACAGGCATTCGTTCTTCAGTACTGAGGATTAATGGTGTCTCCACTCCTTCAATAAATTGAGAAATTGTCGTTTTTCTCATCCCCTCAGCCAAATTAACTTCATCGCAGTCTAATAAGAGGACGCTGTTAGTTAAGAGACATTCCCGTCGGCAACGAGCCACAATTCGAGTAAGTTCCTGTGAATTAGTGGGGAGAAGATGGGCAGAAATTCGGTGCATATTCCATTCTAAATTTTGGCAAGCAGCCATAGCAATGGCATATTTAGAAGAATATCGCGCTCGCCTTGTGATAAACCGAAGGTGGTGCAGAGTTGTTCTAGGGCGGATGGGGGACTAGATGAAAATATTGGTTGTCCTGGAGTATTGAGTTGAGTAGTGGGATTTTCTTGAGATTCGATGTAATTGGTTAATACTTGACGAATTCTGTCGATTGAGCTGAGTAAATATTGAATATTAGCTTGATACCAGGTGGAAATTGTGGCAGTATTCATAGGTGTTTATTTTTGTTAGGGAAAAATTGATTAAAACTTCAATTATGCCGATAGGTGGCAAAAAGTCTTGGCGAATGGAATTCGCTGCTACACAAACTAAGTCTGCCTGCGCAGACTAAAAGGCGGTTTATCAACCCGCGCAGGCGGGTTTGGTTTGTGTAGACGCGGTTTTAACCGCTCCCATGTTAAAACATATTTCGCTTTCTGGAAGGGATAGCACCAAGGAGTAATGTATTGAGTCATCTACAATCTTTGGGAGGAAGTGCGGGTGATGATTCGGAGGTTTACCGTCAGGAGATTCTTCAGTTTCAGAAGGAAAATTCGGCTGAGAAAATTGTGGCTTCTCAGCAGCAGGTATTGGAGTCGGCTAAGTCTGTAGATATTCAGCAGAAAGATAATTCACAAACCTTAAGAAGGTGTATCTCTGGATGTAGTCCTCAAGCGACTTTTAAGAAGGGGGAAGTGCTAGGTGTTTATTCTAGAAGCAAAGAGGGTTGGGTGAGGGCACTGAAAGAAGATGGTAAAGAAATTTCTTTGTCTGATGCCTTGAAAGTTGAATATCGGGAACAAAATGGGGAACGAGACTATTTTACTATTTTGGAAGGACGAGATATCGGAAAAAAAGTAAGTCTCGCGCTAGGATATATTGGTCGGATGAGTTGGGAAGGAGCCGTAGCAGTAACTTTTAACGAAAAAACTAATAATGATTCCTACCCTCCCCAAAAATATGGCAAATCAAACCATTTTTCTATTTCTCTGTTCGGCTATTTTAGGTTTGCTATCTTGTAGTGCCCAAAGTCCGACCATGATGTTGAGTACTTCTCCACAGCAAATCCAGGTATTAAACCACTCACAGAGAGAGATACCAGAGTCGCTCCAACTGTTTCCGATCAGGCAGAATGGTCAGGAAGGTTATATTAATTCAACAGGGCTGATTATTATTGAGCCGAAGTTTGATGAAGTTTCCGGCTTCAGTGAAGGACTAGCACTCGTCAGAATAGGTGATAAGTGGGGTTATATCGATAAAAGTGGGCAAATCGTGATTAAACCGAATTTTGATTCTGCCTATAGCTTTTTTGAAGGATTAGCTGCTGTAAAGATTGATGGGAAGATGGGCTATATCAACCAGACTGGTAAACTCGTTATCCCGCCACAGTTCGATCTAACTTATCGGTTCTCCGAAGGAATGGCAGCAGTCAGAATTGAAATTGATAAATGGGGCTATATTGATCGAAATGGTAAGATAGTTATCAAGCCAGGATTCGGTGATTCTGGAGATTTTCATCAAGGATTAGCCTTAGTTAGGCGTGATGAAGGAACGATGTTTATTAACAAAACAGGACAAATAATTATCAAGCCATCTGATGGCTTTCTTAGGAAATTCTCCGAAGGATTAGCTGCTATAAGAGTTGGAAACAAGGTAGGTTATATTGACACAACAGGACGGATGGTTATTGCACCTCAGTTTAATGAAGGTTATGACTTTTCTGAAGGACGAGCATTAGTACTGACTGATGTTATTGGTATTAACTGGAAAGCACCACTAACGACTAATACCAAGTACGGGTATATCGATAAAACTGGGCAGATGGCAATCAAACCTCAGTTTGAGGGAGCTGTTGTCTTCTCCGAAGGATTAGCAGCAGTGAAGATTGCGGATAAGTGGGGCTATATTAACAAAACTGGCCAGATAGTCATCAAACCACAGTTTGATCTGCCTAGTGCATTCTTTGGCGGATTGGCAATAGTTTATATTGGGGATGAATGGGGTTATATTGACATGACGGGAAAGTATGTATGGAATCCAACAAAATGAGGATATGGCTAATAGTTTATCGTCTAGTTGTGAATTTTGAGTAACTTTAAATGGATTTACTAAAATCGTTATATCCAGAAATCAGAGAGATTCTTAAAAACTCAATTCCCAGTTGTTTTCCAGAGTTGAGGTTTGTGCTGGGTAAAATTTTTGAAGAACCAATGATTTCTGAAGCTATATTGATACAAAAAGCTTCTTAATATTTGTTAGATACTGGGACAAGGGAAGAATATATTGCCTGTCTAACATCTAACATCTAACCTCTTTGGCTCAATATTCGGTATAATTAAAAATTGGCGATCGCACTCTATCCCAAAATTAATGACATACTACATAGCCCCTCGCTTCCGAGATAAACTAGCAGTTCACATCACCAAAAACTTCCTCGATCTTCCCCATATCCGCCTTCCCCTCATTTTAGGCATACATGGAGGTAAGGGAGAAGGCAAATCCTTCCAATGCGAGCTAGTATTCCAGCAAATGGGTATTGGGGTAATCCACATTTCTGGAGGGGAACTCGAAAGCCCAGATGCAGGAGATCCCAGCCGTTTAATCCGCCTCCGCTATCGAGAAGCGGCAGAAATGATTCGGGTACGCGGACAAATGTGCATTTTAATGATAAACGATCTGGATGCAGGCGCAGGTAGAATCGATCGCACCACCCAATATACAGTAAATACACAATTGGTAAATGCTACCTTAATGAATATTGCCGATCATCCTACCGACGTACAACTTCCCGGTAGTTATGATGCGACTCCCCTCCATCGCGTCCCGATTATTGTTACAGGTAACGATTTTTCTACCCTTTATGCGCCCCTAATTCGGGATGGCAGGATGGAAAAATTTTACTGGCAACCTGACAGAAACGATCGGATTGGGATTGTCGGTGGTATTTTTGCTGAAGATGAGCTTGATGGCAGTGATATAGAAAAACTAGTAGATAGATTCCCCAATCAATCTATTGATTTTTTTAGTGCTTTGCGATCGCGAATTTATGACGAACAAATTCTGCAATTTATCCATCAAATAGGACTTGACAAAATATCCTTTCGGATCGTCAGGAGTACGGAAGCCCCACCAGAATTTGACAAGCCAAATTTCCAGTTGTCTCACCTAATCGAATTTGGCAATATTCTCCTCGGCGAACAACAACAAGTTGATGTAATGGGATTAGCAAAAGAATATCATAAAGCATTACGCGAAACAGAGGGATTCTCAGTAGCTCCGAATAGTACCACAACCAGTTATAAGCCAATAGAGAATAAACCAATAATAGGCAATGGCAGTCAGACAATTAACAATGGCTATCCATCAAAAACACCATTAGAGCTAGAAACCCAGACCCAAATCCGCGAACTACTAGCTCAAGGATACTCTCTGAGTATAGAACACGGAAACGAAAGGCGCATCAGAACTAATGCGTGGGTAAATGGAGGTACAATTGAGGGCGATAATCTAGAAGATGCGATCGCATTTTTGACAGAACGACTTACTGCATATAATGGCGAATATGTTCGCTTAATTGGCATCGAACCCAAAGCCAAGCGGCGGATTCTCGAAAAGATTATTCAGCGCCCCGCTTGAACAGGACTTACGCAAATCCTCTATTTGTAGGGTGTGTTAGCGTAGCATAACGCACCATCCCCACCATTAGTAGTTTTGCTGTGTAAGTGCTAGTGAATCTATCCAGAAATGGCAGTGGGAAGTAGGGAATAGAGAATAGAGGGGGGAGAAGAAAAATTGCCCCCGTGTCCCCATTGTCCCCATTGTCCCCATTGTCCTCCTTGTCCTCCTTGTCCTCCTTCTCCTCCATTCCCCACTCCCGATCTGTGAAAAAATAACCAAAATACCACTAAAATTACCCCTGTGCAGTATCAAAATCAAATTCCTTCAACATCATCCATCCCATCTTCCCTTATGCAGCTGCAAAATTCCCGACGTAGAACCAAGATTGTTGCCACAATTGGTCCTGCAACCAGTAGCCCAGAAGTACTTAAGGAACTAATCAAAGCGGGTGCGACAACCTTACGACTCAACTTTTCCCACGGTACACACGACGATCATCACCGTAGCATTCGCCTGATTCGCCAAACCGCATTTGAACTAGATCAACCTGTCGGGATACTGCAAGACTTACAAGGACCAAAAATTCGCCTGGGCAAATTTGAAAACGGTTCGATTACTTTAGCACGGGGCGATCGCTTCACCCTAACCAGCGAACTCTTAGTCGGTACTCAGGAAATTAGTTCCGTCACATACGAACCCCTAGCCGATGAAGTACCTGATGGTGCTACCATTCTCCTAGATGATGGCAGAGTGGAGATGCAAGTAGAAGAAGTAGACCGCAAAAAACGCGCATTACACTGTCGTGTCGTCGTTGGCGGTCCCCTTTCTAATAATAAGGGTGTTAACTTCCCCGGTGTCTACCTTTCTATTCGAGCGCTAACTGATAAAGACCGCCGGGATTTAATGTTTGGATTAGATCAAGGTGTAGACTGGGTTGCACTGAGTTTTGTCCGTAACCCCCAAGATGTGCTGGAAATTAAAGAATTAATTGCCAGTTATGGGAAACAAGTCCCAGTTATTGTAAAAATTGAAAAACACGAAGCCATTGAGCAAATGGAGGCGATTCTTTCCCTCTCCGATGGCGTTATGGTTGCCCGGGGTGACTTGGGGGTAGAATTACCTGCTGAAGATGTTCCCATCCTGCAAAAACGACTAATTACCACTGCTAACCAATTGGGTATTCCCATTATTACAGCCACCCAAATGTTGGACAGCATGGTAAACTCACCTCGCCCCACTCGCGCCGAAATTTCCGATGTGGCGAATGCTATCCTTGATGGTACAGATGCGGTGATGCTCTCCAATGAAACCGCTGTTGGTAATTACCCCATCGAAGCAGTAGCAACCATGGCGCGAATTGCCGTCAGAATTGAGAAAGAAAAAATTTCTCGCCATCGGGAAGATACCCGACGCTCAATTCCCAATGCCATTTCTCAAGCAGTCGGGCAAATTGCCGAACAATTGCAGGCAGCGGCGATTATGACTCTGACAAAAACAGGTGCGACTGCACGGAATGTTTCCAAATTTCGCCCCTTTACTCCGATTTTGGCGATTACTCCCCATGTGGATGTGGCTCGTCAGCTTCAATTAGTATGGGGTGTTAAACCATTGTTAGTATTAGATTTACCTTCAACAGGTCAAACTTTCCAAGCTGCTATTAATGTGGCTCAGGAAAAGTATTTATTGGCAGAGGGAGATTTAGTGGTAATGACAGCAGGTACGCTTCAGGGGGTTCCTGGTTCAACCGACTTAATTAAAGTTGAGGTAGTAACCGCTATTCTCGGACGAGGAATTGGCATTGGGCAAGGAGCAGTCAGCGGGATGGCTCGGGTAGCTAATAATGCCATGGATGTTGGTAATTTTAACCATGGTGAAATTCTCGTAGTTTCATCAACCAATGCTGATTTTGTGGACGCAATTCGTAAGGCAGCAGGAATTATTACAGAAGAAGATAGTATCACCAGCCACGCCGCAGTGATTGGTTTGCGTTTGGGAGTACCTGTGATTGTAGGTGTCAAAAATGCCACCCAACTTATTCGCGATGGCGCTATTATTACCCTCGATACTCAGCGGGGTTTTGTTTATTCCGGCGCAATGGGAGCAAATTCCAGCAGTGGGGTGGTAATGGTTTAAGAATGGGAC
>NZ_JAMZMM010000356.1 GCF_024178385.1 Limnofasciculus baicalensis BBK-W-15
TCTGTGTAGCGACAGATTTCAATCTGTCGTAAAATTTGAGCATGAAACAGCCCTGGGGGAGCAGAGAGCAGGGAGCAGGGGATGAGCATTTTGAATTAAAACTCAAAACGGACTTCGTCCCGCTGCGCTAACAAAACCCTCACTCAAAAATGACAGTGACATCCTTGCACTGAGAAAAATAATTCCAGATGGCGATCGCTAAATCGCTTTCATACTCGAGCTTCTCCACACCCTGACATTCTTTACAGCACTTCTGACAGCAGACTTGGGCTTCCCCATCTAACGCTCCCTCTGGCATCATCAAGCAGATATTAACGATTGGAATCTCCTTCCCGTCACCGCAGCGGTTGTAAGTGCTGAATTTCACTGCGGCGATACAGTTAATGTTGATGATGACATCTGCGAGTCGGATGAATGTCAAAACTAACTCCTCGCAAAGATAATAATTTATTGTGCCTGTTTGGGAGACAGGCGAAACCTAGGGCTATAGCCCTTCTGACTTATAGCAGTCGCCCGTGTTAGGAGATCCTAAAACGCCAGAAGTAATTGACAGCAAGCATTTCAATGCCTGACTTTTGCTATAAATGTCCTACCAACTGTGAGGGGTGTGCCAATTTACCCCACTCTCTTAGGCTTGAAAAACGTTACAATCTGTAATATTACCGTAAGACAAGTAATACGCTAATTAGCATCATAGAGGAATCTGCCAACTATCGGCAACAAAATACGGAAGGCTTTATAAAGTCTTCAAAAAATCTTCAAAAAATATAGAGGGTAGGGAGTAGGGGAGAGAGATGACCCCCTACTCATCAGCTATTTTAAATTGCTACTATAGAATACCCGCCAATGCTATTTCATTATTAAAACATGAAAATTAGAGACCAGATATTTTCAGGATATTTACTCCTCTTTATCGTGACAGCTTTTAGCACCATTTTTGAAATAAGATCGACCAAAACTATTAGTCAGAATTATGAAGAAATTATCCAACAAACTTTACCAGTTACATTTGCAATTCAAAATATAAAATTGGCAGCCATTAATATTGTTTCATCCACCAATGAAATTACCTTTCGTCTGTCAGCAGGTCAAGATTCAAGATCGCAATCAGCAGAAGAACAGCAATTAATTGAAAGAGGTTATAAGCCTTACGAAAATCACCTGAGAGAATATAAAATACTTGTTAATATGTTTTTTCCGGATGAAATTGAATACCTAAAAGAAATCGAAAGAACAGGTAAATTAATCAAAGGCAAAAGTGAGCAGATTATTAAGCTAAAGAAGCAAGGCAAAACAGATATAGAAGAAATTAGTGAACTTAATGAGCAACTTGAAAATTATGAAATTGAATTTTTTCATGCCATAGATAAAGCTATGGCTAAAGAGAATGAAGAACTAGAAACAAGGCAACAAGAAGTAACATCTGGACTTACCAAAGATTTTACTACCGTTTTATCTATTAACTTAATTATCCTAGTTTTTGGCGTGGGTGTTGCGATCCTATTCACTAAGTCCATTGAGCGTCGGCTTTCCCAATTAGTTATCGCTACAGAAAAACTATCTCAAGGCAATAGGACAATAGTTTTACCACCGCCAACCAAAGATGAAATAGGAGAATTAACTACAAGTTTTGACCGGATGGCTCACCAATTACAAGATACCCTTGAATCTTTGGAAGAAAAAGTTGAGGAACGTACTTCAGAATTATCCTTAAAAAATCAAGAATTGGAAAAAGCAAAAATTGAATCCGAATCAGCAAATCGTGCCAAATCTGAGTTTCTGGCGAATATGAGCCACGAAATCCGTACACCGATGAATGCGGTGATTGGGATGACAAGTTTGCTACTTGATACTAATCTTAATTCTGAACAGAGAGAATTTGTTGAAGTAGTGCGCAACAGTGGTGATGGTTTACTTGAGATTATCAACGATATTCTTGACTTCTCTAAAATTGAAGCAGGTAAACTAGAGTTAGAACAACAGCCTTGTAATTTGTCTGAATCTATTGAAAGTGCCCTTGATTTAATTACCACCAAAGCGATAGAAAAAAATCTGGAATTGGGATATCTTATTGAAGCTAACACACCCAATGCCATAATTACTGATAGCACCCGCCTCCGTCAAGTTTTAGTCAATTTACTGGGCAATGCGGTTAAATTTACTGAAAAAGGAGAAATATTTGTTTTCTTAAATACCAGAGAAATTGACTCATCAGATCTCGAATCTATTGAAGATGAAAGTAGCAATGAGTCGTGGTATGAATTGCATTTTCAAATCAAAGATACAGGAATTGGTATTCCGCAAGATCGGATTGGTAAACTATTTCAATCCTTTAGCCAAGTTGATGCTTCCTCCACTCGTAGGTATAGCGGTACAGGATTAGGATTAGCGATTAGCAAGCGACTTGTGAATCTGATGGGAGGTGAAATATGGGTAGAAAGTGAGGTAGGTAAAGGTTCAACTTTTCATTTCACTCTTCGAGCAAAAGCTACCGCCCATAGCAAACTTATTTATGATAATTTAGAAATAACTGACTTACAGAATAAGCGATTATTGGTAGTCGATGATAACCCTACCAATCGTCAGATTGTCCGTTTACAATCTCAATCATGGGGGATGTTTGTTGTAGAAGCAGCATCGGGTGAGGAAGCTTTATCCTGTTTGCAAAAGGAACCTCCCTTCGATATCGCAGTTTTAGATATGCAAATGCCAATTATGGATGGCTTAACCTTAGCCGAAATAATTCACCGTAACTATAATAGTCCTAAATTGCCATTGATACTCCTTACTTCTGTCGGGATAAATCTACCTGCTGTGGAAAAATACTTTGCAGCGATTTTGAATAAACCAATTAGAAGCTCCAGACTTTACAACAGTCTTGTTTCTATTTTAAGTAAACCGAATAGCAAACAAATTATACCTAACTCTCAGGGAGAAATAGCTCCAAGATTTGACTCAACTTTAGGGTGGCGTTTTCCGCTGAGAATCTTACTGGCAGAAGATAATATTGTCAACCAAAAAGTTGCTATCATGCAGATCAAACGTCTAGGTTACAATCCAGATATCGCCGCCAATGGTATAGAAGTTTTAGAGGCACTAGAACGTCAGTGCTATGATGTAGTCTTGATGGATGTACAAATGCCTGAATTGGATGGACTGGAAACCAGTAGATATATTTGTGATAATTTTTTAGAAGATAATCAACCTTATATCATTGCGATGACAGCAAACGCCATGGAGGAAGATCGTCAGGAATGTTTGCAAGCAGGAATGAAGGATTTTATCCGCAAGCCTTTTAAGGTAGAAGATTTAACTGCTGCTTTGCTGAAAGTCCCTGTAAAATAGATAAACTATACAGCGCTAACCACGGTTATGTTGTACATTAAAAATATCGCGATCGATCATCCCAAAAATAAAAAAGCTAGCTTCATCAAAACTTCATCTAAATGTGTTGATTCTGTAAAGACAAGCCAAAACCATTGCCACACCGGAACTCGGTGTGTTAATCATTTTACATATTGAGGGAAAAAACTATGGGTAGTATACCGAAAATTACGACAAGAGCGATTGTGAATGCCATGGCTTTGCCCGCAGCAGGGATCGCGCTCTTGAGTTGGATGGGAACACCGACAATGGCCTTCACCATTACCCAAAATAACACACCAGAAGACCTGCTCAGTGCCCTGCTTGGTGATACAACAGGATTGAGTAATTTTGCGATCGCACCTGACGGGAATGAGCAAGCATTTGGTTTATTCAGTAACGATCCCTTTGGGTTGGCAGGGGGTATAGTCCTGAGTACAGGAAAAGTTATCGATATTCCAGGTGAAAATAAAGAGGATGGAGGAACAATTGTCACAAACTGGCAGAATGTCCCCAACGATTTAAGCACAGACTTTGCCCCAGCCGCTCAGGGAGTTGCGGGAATGGCTGGCGATGCCATGAGTCTAAATATTAGCTTTGACACTGACAGCACCGTCGATAAGTTATTCTTCCAATATGTATTTGGCTCAGAAGAGTTTGTCGAGTTTGGCAATTCCAAATTCAACGACTCATTTGAGCTGCTATTAAATGGTATTAACCTAGCAAAGTTAAGTGACGGGCAGACAGTCACCATCAACAATCTGATTCCTAACCCCACCAATCCCGCATCTTATCACCCCGACTTCATCAGCAATCCAGCCGGAGCTATCACCCAAACCAAACTAGATGGTTATACCAAAATCTTAGGGTTTGAAGGAATACTCAACAAAAATACCAGGAACACCCTCACCATTAATATCAAAGACATTGGAGATGGTTACCTAGACTCAGCAGTATTCATCAAAGGGAAATCATTAGGAACAGTACTAGAGCCAAATTCTACCTCTGTAAACGAGCTACCCCAACCCCCAGATACCAAACAACCTCAGCGTGTTGTTGAACCCAGCACAATCCTGAGTTTATTGGGATTTGGGGCATTAACTCTCACCTCCCGGCGCAAGCGTCACAAAAAATTGAACTCTTAACTAGACAGGCGGAAAGTCCCCCGTTATTTCCTGTCCTTCTCGAAACCGCCACCGCGATCGCTGATGATGATACTCTAGAAGACGGTATTGTTAAGCTTTAACTAACATACGGGAGTTTTACTCCCGATGTGAGGGAAGGAAGTCCGCGCTATATCCCATAGCGGTAAGCGACGGAGTGATATAACCAGCTCTGAAGGAAAATTGTAAGCGCAAGCATGGTAGCCACCACAGTAAAAACCAACATCGGCAAAATCACCCAAATCATCGGCCCAGTCGTCGATGTGGAATTCCCCAGAGGGAATATGCCGCAAATTTACAATGCCTTGAAAATCGAAGGCAAGAATGAAGCGGGACAGGATGTTTCAGTTACCTGTGAAGTTCAGCAACTGCTGGGCGACAATCAGGTACGAGCAGTTTCCATGAGTACCACTGATGGTTTGGTACGGGGAATGAATGTAGTTGACGAAGGCGCACCCATTAGCGTTCCCGTCGGTCCTGGTACATTAGGACGGATTTTCAACGTATTGGGCGAACCAGTAGATAACATGGGTCCGGTTAACGTGACCGAAAGGTTCCCAATTCACAGGCCAGCCCCTAAATTTACTGACCTAGAAACCAAACCCTCCGTCTTTGAAACAGGCGTTAAAGTGCTAGACTTGCTCGCCCCCTATCGGCGTGGTGGCAAGATTGGCTTGTTTGGTGGTGCAGGTGTCGGCAAAACCGTGATCATGATGGAGTTGATCAACAATATCGCTATTAATCACGGTGGAGTATCCGTGTTTGGCGGTGTGGGCGAGCGCACCCGCGAAGGAAATGACCTCTACAACGAAATGAAAGAGTCAGGGGTTATCAATGAAAAAAATATTAGTGAATCGAAGATTGCACTAGTCTACGGTCAGATGAACGAACCACCCGGCGCTCGGATGCGGGTTGGTCTTTCTGCTTTGACTATGGCCGAATACTTCCGGGATGTCAGTAAGCAAGACGTTTTGCTCTTTATCGACAACATCTTCCGGTTTGTGCAAGCAGGTTCCGAAGTATCAGCACTCCTAGGTCGGATGCCTTCTGCGGTGGGATATCAACCCACTCTAGGTACTGATGTGGGCGCATTGCAAGAACGGATTACTTCAACAACTGAAGGTTCCATCACTTCCATTCAAGCAGTTTACGTCCCTGCTGACGATTTAACTGACCCCGCACCAGCTACAACCTTTGCTCACTTGGATGGAACAACAGTGTTGTCTCGCGGTTTGGCATCTAAGGGTATCTACCCCGCTGTTGATCCTCTGGATTCAACCTCCACCATGTTAAGCGCAAGTATTGTGGGCGAAGAACATTACCAAACTGCTCGTGCCGTCCAAGCGATTCTCCAACGCTATAAAGAATTGCAAGATATCATTGCTATTCTTGGCCTAGATGAATTGTCAGAAGACGACCGTTTAGCAGTTGCACGCGCCCGAAGAATCGAACGCTTCTTGTCACAACCGTTCTTTGTTGCAGAAGTATTCACAGGTTCTCCTGGTAAGTACGTCAGTCTGGATAAAACCATCAAGGGATTCAAGATGATTCTCTCTGGAGAACTAGATGACCTGCCCGAACAGGCATTCTACATGGTAGGCGATATCGACGAAGCGATCGCAAAAGCCGCAAAAATCAAGGGTTAATCTTTAGTTATTTGTTATTTGTTCTTTGTCATTCGTTCTGGGATTGCTAATGGCTAATGGCTAATGGCTAATGGTTAATGGTTAAAGACTAATTTTGCTTCCCCCATTCCCCACTCCCCACTC
>NZ_JAMZMM010000357.1 GCF_024178385.1 Limnofasciculus baicalensis BBK-W-15
CCCCACTCCCTATCTAACAGCCTCTGGCAAAATCAACATCGCATCGCCAAAGGAGTAAAAACGATAATTTTTTGCGATCGCATCCTGATATAATGCCAATAAGCGATCGCGTCCAATCAACGCACTGACTAACATCAGTAACGAAGAGCGAGGCAAATGAAAATTAGTAATCAACCCCTCCACAACTCGCCACTGATAACCAGGATAAATAAATAAATTTGTCTTGCCACAATAAGGCTGTAATTCCCCACAAGCCGCAGCACCTTCCAAAGCGCGTACCGCTGTAGTGCCTACCGCAATAACTCTTCCTCCTGATGCTTTGGTTTTCTGAATCTTTTCTACTGTTGCAGCCGAAACTTCTAACCACTCCCCGTGCATTTGATGATCGATTATATTTTCTACTTCCACGGGGCGAAAAGTACCAATCCCAACATTTAAAGTTACCCACGCTTGCTCAATTCCCCGTTTCCGACATTCTTGTAACAATTCTGGGGTAAAATGTAACCCAGCCGTGGGTGCTGCAACTGAACCTGGATCTTGAGCATAAACGGTTTGATACTGTTCTGGTGTAGCTTTGCTATTAGTAATATATGGAGGAAAGGGCATCTCCCCATATTGCTCCAAAAGACTCATCATCGATACCCCGGTAGGTACATCAAACTGCAATATACGCCCATTCGTCGCCTCATCTCTAGCAACAATCTCGGCACTGAGAATGGGGAGTGAGGGAGTATTTTGACTATCGAATTGAGGGATAAGAGGGGAAGATGCCACGGGTTGGCGAGGTGTAAATAAAATTTTGGCTCCTACCTTGAGACGCTTACCTGGTTTGACAAGGGCTAGCCAAGAGTTAGCTTCTTGCTCCTCTAATAACAATACCTCCACAGGTGCGCCTGTCACTTTCCTACCATAGAGTCTAGCTGGGATAACGCGAGTATTATTTAAGATTAAAAGATCTCCAGGCTGGAGTAATTGTGGTAAATCTCGGAAAATGCGATCCTCGTGATGAGTTACAGAATCAACGACAAGCAAACGAGAGCTATCCCTGGGAATCAAGGGTGTTTGAGCAATCCTCTCCTCCGGTAGTTGGTAATCATAGCTAGAAACGAGTCTGTCGATATCCTTCTCCTTCTCTAACCCTTTATCCATAGAGATTTCTGAGTTTTGAGACTTACTATCCATAGAATTTCCGATTAGCACTATTTTCCACCACTCGATCGTCAAAATAAATCCATATCCGTTACATCTGAGATCTTGCACCAGTTTCAATTGGGCGGTTGAAACCGCGTCTACAGAGACGAAACCCGCCTTCGCGGGTTAATAAATCCTTGAGCTTTCATGATTCCGCGCAGGCGGAATTTGTTTGTGTAGCTGCGATTTCCAATCGCCAAGGCTTATTGCAACTGGTGCAAGATCTCAGTTACATCCGTTCCCCCATACTCTACCAAATCCACCACCCAACCTACCCCCATCCGCTGCCATCTTTCCTGCCAATTACCGCATTTTTGAACCTTGTCAGAGGTGAGGGGTGGGAGGAGCCAGAGGTGACAGGTTAAGAGCAAATAGCACAACCAATAACCAATGACGAATCACAAATAAGCAACAACCAATACAGATTGGGTAAATCCCCTATCCAATATAGGGTGCTTTTCCCCTATCCATGAGGAACACTTCCCCAGGATAATTAAAAAATATAGAACTATCTTGGACTTAGAGCCAAGAATGCCGTATGGATTACCTCTACTTCCTTGCCAATGCTAGCTTAACTCTGCGAGTCGTCGAATATCTCCACTCGATGCCCCACCTCCCATTCCAATTCATAACGGTGATTCATCAGATTGAGGGATGGGTAGTTAAGGTAAAAATGAATCATCCTCTGACTCCTCAACAAGACGGAGATTTCCGAGCTTTCATGAGTGAATTAGGAATTCCTTACGAACCGGATATTCGGGTGCAAATGGCACTTTGGAGTCTGGAAACTGGACAATCAGTAGTTGATGTCATGCGTCGCTACCAAGTTGCTGTGGTTTCTCATGGTAGCCCAGATAGAAGCAATATTGAAGCATTTCGCCAACAGTTTACGATGGGCTTGGGATACTGCCCAGAAACCTTGGCTTAAACACTCGTTATTGATGATGACTACAGTGATTGTCAAATCAAAAAAACGTATAATAGGACTTAGATAAAGCCTCTATCTGTAGGGTGCGTTATGCTTGGCTAACGCACCCTTGCCATTTGTAATGTAACCTATTAAGTCCTCCATATTAAGCACCATATCTATCTAAAAAGTGCTGTAAACCCTGCATAAGCGAAAAAATCATGATTCCCTATTCAAAGGCTGAGTCAATGTAGTCTTGTAGTATTAATTGGTATCCTGCCACCTGTACAGGTTTACCTAACTCCACAGGTGTACTCTGTATAACATAGCTAGTGACTGCGCCGCGCAAATTTGGTGAAAGGCGCTGACAGTTAACAATAGCGACATCAAACCGACAGTTAACTGTCGCAGCATCTGGGTAGTCTGCTAGAAATAGCTCGGCGGTTTGCCTGATTTTTGCTTGTTTCCGTGGGGTAACCGCCAGTCGCCCATCTTCATCCCAATTTTTGCGACTGCGTGTTTTTATTTCCACAAATGCTATAATAGGATCGAGTTGGCGCAGCAGAGGAGAATTACCCCCACTCCCCGCTTCTCTCTCGCCGCTCACCCCTCCCCATTCCTCATGCCTCATCTTCAGTGCAATCACGTCTATCTCTCCCCAAGGGCAGCGCCAGCGGTGATGTAAGATAGTCCAACCTTTATTTTTTAACCACTCAGCAACTAGTTTTTCGCCTAATTCTCCGACATTAGGATTCCGGTTTTGATGGAGTGCGGTAGAGTTGGGGGAAACTTTCACGAGTGTTGTTATATCGAATCTGTTGGCTTTGGTATAATATCTTTTTTTTAACGCATAGACACGCAGCGGCTTCTCGCAGAGTAGAGCGCAAAGGGCGCAAAGGTTTTTAGATCGGTGGTGTTGCCTAGTAGTATAATTCAATTGAGGAAATGATGCTGTAAATTCAGACTGGTGTTTGAAAATATGGTAATCGTCCCAATTTTTTATCTTTGTTGTATTATGACTCTTCGGCAACACCTGCGTATTCCAGCTATTTTATTCAGTTTTATTCTATTTTTAGTTACTTTTGTGGGTAGTTTTAGTGCTATGGCAAATCCTGCTATGGCTCTACTACTGGATTACAATCAAGCATATCTGGTTGGTGAAGATTTATCTCATCGCGATTTAACTGAGGCAACCTTTACTAGAGCCGATCTGAGAAACAGCGATTTGAGCTATGCTAATTTAAGGGGCGTAAGCTTGTTTTCGGCAAATCTTGAATCTGCTAACTTAGAGGGAGCTGACCTTAGCTATTCTACCATATCTACTGCTCGTTTTTTCAATGCTAATTTAAAGAATGCTATTCTTGAAGGTTCATTTGCCTTCAATGCCAGGTTTGATGGGGCAATTATTGAAGGGGCTGATTTTACTGATGTTTTGTTTCGTGGAGATACGGAGGAACAACTCTGTGCTATTGCTAGTGGTACTAATCCTATCACTGGACGCGATACTCGCGATACTTTATTTTGTCCTTAAAAGTGTCAACAATAGTATAAATGGTGCGTTAGCAGAGCGTAACGCACCCTACATATATAACTAGAGAGAAACCCGGTTTCTTCAAGAAACCGGGTTTCTTTTGTAGTTTTTAGGTTAATTCAATCATCTCTAAAAAATTGCTCTGACGGAAAGGCTCTAATTCTTTAATCCGTTTATCTGCTAATTTAAACTCTTGCCAGTAGTATTCCTTCCGTTGTAAGTCTATTATGGGATCGAGTTTTTGCCATTGCTCTAAACAATAACGCCGATGTTTTTCTGATGTTACTATCTCTAGACAAGCTGCGGCAGAGCGAATTACCATGGGAGTGCGGATAATATCTTCTGTGCATTTCTCACTTAAATGAAAGAGATGGTTTACCTGTGCCATCTCTTTGGCAAATTGAATACTACGCTCTTGGAGCATGGAAATAAGTGGATTTTCTATTTGATTTGATTCGGCAATAGTTGGCTCTAATTCTAATATTTGTTGCCACAAAAATCGGTGATGGGGAAGAGTAAATATTAAATCTTTTGCTTCTAATATCTCAAGAATTATTTCTCTATATTCGGGACAATGTAAGTAGATTATTAATAACAAAGATTCTGCTCTTTGTAATAGATTTCGCTCGTTACCTGTAGGCAATAGAGGTAAATTGTCTTTTTTGAGGCTTCCTTTTGGTAGGGGTTGGTTTTGCTTTTTAAACTTAGCAATAAAAGATTGTTCTAGCTGCCGCCTGAGTTGCTGATTGCCACTTGATAGACTTTCAGCACATTGACTAATGTAATAGCTCCGCTGAGATTCATCATTAATTTTACTCAATAATTCTACCATTTTTTGAGCCACTTGTTGAAAGATATCTCCTTGTTTGAGATCCCGATTAATCAGAAATCGCTCGATTTGCCAATCTAGCCAAAGTGGAGCAGTTTGGAGTAACTCCTGATACTTTTGAGCTGCATCAGAAGCATGACTGAGAAATTCATCAGCATCTTTACCATCTGGTAAATTTAGTACTCTTAGTTTAACTTGCCCCTTATAAGCTAAATCAGCAATCTCGCCAATTGCTCTTTCCGCTGCCTTATTACCAGCCGCATCTGCATCAAAATTAAGAATAATTGTTTTAGAATCGGTATAGCGCAAAAGGAGCCGCACTTGGTCTAAACTAAGAGCAGTACCCAAAGAAGCCACCACATTTTTAATTCCAGCGGCGTGGAGTGCAATGGCATCGAAATATCCTTCGACAACGACAGCTCTATCTTCCTTAGTAATCGCATCGCGAGCCTTATCTAAAGCAAATAAAGTTTTGCCTTTATTAAATAGTGGAGTTTCCGGAGAATTGAGATATTTGGGTTGTTCATCAATCGAAGTTCTCCCACCAAAACCAATTGTACGCCCTTGGTAGTCATGAATGGGAATAATAATCCGATTCCGAAACCTATCGTAATAGCCATTTCCCTCTTTTCGAGGTACAATTAAACCAGCCTTCTCTACTAATTGCACTGGCTTACTTTTCTGTTCCACCAAATATCGATATAGAGTATCCCAACCAGGCGGCGCATATCCCAGTTGAAACTGTTGAATTGTTTCCTCAGAAAGACGACGATTAACTTTTAGATAACTCAAAGATTCCTCTCCTTGAGGTTGCCGGAGAACATGTTGATAAAATGCCCTCGCGAGTGCTACAATTTCATATAATTGATCCAATAGCGACAACTGACGCTGCAATTGTTGACGCTCTTCTGGTTCTAAAGTTTGGACTGGTACTTGATAGCGCTGTGCTAAACTAAGTACCACATCAGCAAAAGATTGCTTCCCCACCTCTGTCAAAAATTTAATGGCATCCCCACCCGCATTACAGCCAAAGCAGTAGTACATCTGCTTAGTAGGGCTAACGCTAAAACTAGGACTTTTTTCCTCATGGAAAGGGCACAAACCTAAATAGTCTTTACCACGTTTCCGCAGCACAACTCTTTCCGAGATAATCTCAACAATGTCTATTCGTTGCTTAACTTGTTCGATAGTGTCTGGATGGAGGCGGGGAATTTGCACGGTGACAGAGATGAAAAAAACGAATAGATATATCTTACTCTACCGGAGTTAGGAGTTAGGAGTTAGGAGTATGCGCGAAGCGCAGGCTACGCCAACGGAGGGGGGCTACTCCTAACACCCAACTCAAGTTACCAATCAAAATAAATGATACCCAGCTTAGAGAGAAGTGTAACATCGCTGATTTGATTGTTACCTATCCAAAGCACAGTAAGATTAGTCAACTTGGCGAGAGGTGTAATATCGCTGATTTGATTATTACTTAACCAAAGCACAGCAAGATTAGTCAGGTTGGCGAGAGGTTTTATATCCCTGATTTGATTATTACTTAGCCGCAGCCTAGTAAGCTTAGTCAAGTTAGAGAGAGCAGTAATATCACTGATTTGATTATTCTGTACCATCAGCCAAGTAAGATTAGTCAGGTTGGAGAGAGGTGTAATATCGCTGATTTGATTATTATCTAGCCCCAGCCCAGTAAGATTAGTCAGGTTGGAGAGAGGAGTAATATCCCTGATTTGATTATTCTCTAGCCTCAGCCCAGTAAGATTAGTCAGGTTGGAGAGAGGAGTAATATCGCTGATTTGATTATTAT
>NZ_JAMZMM010000358.1 GCF_024178385.1 Limnofasciculus baicalensis BBK-W-15
TAATCTTTATTAAGATTAATTCTCAATACTTGACGAGATTGCGTCGTTTCAGCTATTATTGGCGGATAATCCAAAGGAGGGCTAATGACCTTTTGAGGATTTTTCACTTTTTTGAGATAGATGATTCGAGTCAGTCATACTTCAATATATTAGTCGTAAATAGGCGATAGAGTAGTTTTTTTTTAGCAACATGGGATGGAGATGAGCGAGTGGATTGAGAATAATATCCCGGCTATAATTGATGCTCTCAATCGGATCGAAAAACTCTAATCTCCAACGTCTCCCCTCTATCCTATTATCTTTGATTTAACTTTTTGGGAGATGGGTAGTGCGATCGCAAACTCTGTCCCTTTACCTACTGTAGAGTTACAGGTAAGTTTGCCACAATGTTTATCAATAATAATTGAGTGAGAAATTGATAAACCCAAACCCTTACCTGCGCCAATGGGTTTAGTGGTAAAGAAAGGATCGAATATGCGTTGTAGGATAGTCTCTGGAATCCCAGAACCGTTATCGGCAATTCTAATAATAACAGATTGAGTTAAAGTTGTAACTCCAGTTTTTTCACGATCTTCTTCCCTCGTCTCCATCTCAGTGCAAATAGTAATCCTCCGTGGTTGCGGTTGGGATTCTAATGCGTCAATAGCATTGTTTATGATATGGAAAAACACCTGATTCAACGCACCTGCGTAACATTCTATTAAGGGTAATTCACCATAATTTGTCTCTACTTGAATCTCTTGATCTTGTAGTCCTTTTTTCAAGCGATGTTGCAATATTAACAATGTACTATCAATACCTTCATCAATATGAACTTGCTTGATTTCTGCTTCATCTAAGCGAGAGAAATTGCGCAAAGACAGCACAATTTTGCGGATACGGTTTGACCCCTCTTTCATCGATTTAAGTAGTTTGGGGAAGTCTGTGGTTAAGAAATCCAGATCAATAGTCTCGATCTCATTTTTGATTTCAGCAACAGGTTCCGGATAGTGCTTTTCATAAAGTTCTAACAGGTGCAACAAGTCACTTGTATATTGATTAGCGTAAACGATATTCCCATCGATAAAGCAAATTGGGTTATTAATTTCATGGGCAATTCCGGCAATCATTTGACCCAAACTAGCCATTTTTTCATTTTGAATAAGTTGGGTTTGGGTTTGTTGGAGTTTGTTTAATGTTTGCTTGAGTCGTGTGTTTTTAGCTTTTAACTTACATTTTGATTCTAGTAATGCGCCTTCGGTGCGTTTCCGTTCGCTAATATCGGTAATCATCCTCAAAACACCAACAAATTGACCCCTTGTATCGAAAATAGGAGTAGCAGATACAATTGCCCAGAGGGAGGAACCATCTTGGCGACGGAATTTAAAATCATATCTTTCTTGAATACCCTGATGGCGACGATTCACGTAGCTTTGAGCAAGTGCGTGACTTTCTTCGTCCATAAATTCAAATAAAGATCGCCCCAAGATTTCCTCTACTTTATAGCCCAACATTTGCGCCATACGACTGTTGAGAAAGGTAGTTTTGCTATGGACATCGAACAGCCAAACTCCCTCTGATGCTGTCTCCACAATGCGACGATAATGACTCTCTGATTCTCGCAATGCTTCTTCCCATCGCTTGCGAGCTGTGATATCTTCACAAATAATTAGGAGATGTTGGGGAATGCCACTATCGTCGAGTAGGGGTACTTTTTTGGTATGGACGATTCTTTCTCCTCGGTGAGGAGTAATGATGGGACTTTCTGGGATATCAACTAATTTACCACCTTGTAAGACTTGTCGATCTTTGGCGCGTAATTTATCCGCTCGATCTTCAGGTATAAAATCATAATCGTTCTTGCCCAAAACTTCGTCTTGGGTATAGCCAAATAGTTCTTCACTGGCTTTATTCCAGTACTTAATCCGGAGTTTTTGCGCATCTTTAATAAAGACACCGACAGGGAGATTTTGCACAACGGAGTTAAGGAATGCTTGGGTACGCCGCAATTCGGCTTCAGTTTCTTTCTGTTGAGTAATATCCAATATTACCCCGTCTAGCCAAAGAATTTCACCCTCTCGATCGAAGATAGCTTGACCTTTATCATAAACCCAAGTAATCTTGCCATCTTCTCGCACAATCCGGTATTCTGTGACGTAGGATTGTTTTGTACTGATACTTTGCCAAACCGACTCCTCGACTTTTCCCCTGTCTTGAGGGTGAATGATACTGCCAAAGGATCGCACCCGATTGTGAATAAAGTCACTCGCCAGATAGCCAGAAATCTCCTGAATCCCATCGCTGAGATAGGTCATTGTCCAAGCAGAATCACAGGCACAGCGGTATACAGCGCCGGGAATATTGGCAACTAAGCTTTTAAATTGTGCTTCGCTCTCTTCTGGCAAATCGGTTTCTTTGCAATCCGTAGATGTACGGATAATTTCTGAATAATTTGATATAATTTGCATAGTTTCCGCTAAACCTGGTTGCAGGATTGAGCTCCTTCAGGTTTCTAGATTAGTCCAGTAATTAGTCCATCTAAACAGATTGTCTAAGTCTATCATTGTTTTGAGATTTTTAATAATATTTTTGAGAGAAAAATTCACCAACTCTTTACCGAATATAGTAGGGTGCGTTACATAACGCACCCTACAGATAGCTAACAACTAACAACTTATTTTCCAATCAAGTTATCTCGTAAAGTTTCCTCCTGTCGCTTCACCGCTGCCAAAAGCTCTCTATTCTGGAGAATAACACCCACTTGATTATTGAAAATCTGCATATATTTTTGATCGCTTTGGTCAAAACTTACCTGCAAATAATCAGGTAATTCCTCTTCTTCTAAAGGATTGTAATCCGGATAATCTCCCGATTTCTTCTTATTAATTAATTGAGTAACACCAATTAACTCGCCATCGGGATTTGAAATGGGCATACAGAGTAAACTACAAGTGCGATATCCTGTCTTGCGATCGGTTTTTTTAGCGATTTCAGAATCAGGGTAGTCGTAGAGATCGAAGGGGATATTTAGAGGTATCCCCATTTCTGCTACTTTACCAGCATAACCTTGCCCAACTTCTACTCTAATTTCCTGCATCAAACCATGTTCAAAAGGAATTTTTGTCCACAATTGATTATGTTCCCGATCTAAAAGCCAAAGGGTACTGCGATCCGCATTCATTAATTCTTTAGCGGCATCCATCACGCGCTTGAGTATTTCTTCTAATTCTAAAGAACTTTGGCTTACGGAACGAGTTGCTGCCATGAGTGCGGCGGCAACTCTTTGTCCTCTAGCAGTTTTATGATAGGATTTAAAACTTTCGAGAATCATGCGAATGAGTGCGGCATTATCGGCAAATCTATCTTCATCTGCTTTAGTAAAGCCTTCTTTATCAATTTTTTCTGACAAGGATAATCGGCGATCGTAAAATCGCTTTAACTTATTAATTGACTGGACAACAGCGATTAATCCTCCCTGGTCGTTCACTAAGGGAACAGCTAGCATAGTGTAGGTGCGGTAACCATTTCTTTGGTCTTGTTTCTTGGCGGTATCCGAGCGCGGATCGTCATAGAAATCATATTGAATATTGATTAATTGCTTTGATGCTGCTACTTCCCCGACAATACCTTGGTCAGCGGGGATGCGCAATTCGAGGGAGCGATCCCCTTCACTTTCAGCAATAATTGACCAAAATTCATTTTTATCTTCATCTAAGAGGAAAATTGTTGTGCGATCCGCACTCAATGATTTACCCAACTTCAGAGTAATAGAGCGCAATGTCGCATCAAGAATATCATCAAATCCCTGTCCATCCATCACCTGATTTAGCATGGCTAGGGTTTGACTTACTACATTTTGGGGCTGATTTTCTGCTTGTTGCTTTAGTGCTGTAAACTGTCTGGCATTTTCTAGTGCTACTCCTACTTGGGAGTTGAAAATTTGCATGTATTTTTGGCTGTTAGGGTCAAAACTATCCTGAAAACATTCTGGTGCTTCTGGCCAATCATAAGGGTTATATTCGGGATATTGTCCTGGTCGTTTTTTGTTGACTAATTGGGTGACACCAAGTAACTCGCCATCTGGACTCCAAACGGGCATACAGAGTAAACTACAAGTGCGATAACGGCTTTTCTTATCAGTTTCTTTTGCAGTTTCTGAATCAGGGAAATCGTAGAGGTCGAAAGGAACATTTAGAGGTTCACCTGTTGCGGCTACACTCCCTGCAAAACCTTGTCCTACTTTGAGACGCAACTCTTGGACTGAACCATTTTCAAAGGGAATTTTTGTCCACAATTCATCATTTTGTCGATCTAATAACCAGAGGGTACTTCGATCCGCGTTCATTAATCTCTTTGCGGCTGCCATTACCCGTCCAATAATTTCTTCAGAATCAAAACTGCTGTAAGAAACGGATCGGGTAGCTTCTGTTAGTGCTTCAGAGGCTTGGAGGCGTTGGGTAAATTTATAACAGGATTGGCATCCTTCTAAGATCCGTTGTACTCCTGGTGCATATTCAGCAAATTGCTGTTTATCTGCTTCGGTAAAGCCTTCTGGATCGATCCTTTCTGCAAATGGAGCTGTTGGATTATACCGTGATGAGAGCTTATTAACTAATTGAACAAATGCTGATATTTCTCCTTGCTCATTCAAGAGGTGACAGGTTAACTCATTATAGATGTGATAGCCAGTTTTTTGAGTTTTTGCTTCAGCAACAACTGAGTACCAATCTTGAGATAAATGTACAGCAAGGTTAACCGCTTTTTTATAGATTGTCACTCTACCAGTAGTTTGATTATTGGCAGGAATTTGGATCTTTGTAGGACGACTCCCAGTCATCCCCGCACTAATTGACCAGAGTTCATTTTTATCTCGATCGATAAAAAAAATTGTAATTAGATCGACTCTCAATAATTCTCCCAGTTTTAAGGTTATAGATCCTAATATATCATAAAGGATATCATCAAAGTCCTTAGTTTCTCTTGCCTTGAGGAGCGAGAGAATTTTCTTTTCCTGTTCGTTCACAAGTTGTGGAAAACTAGGTTGTAGAGATGTTAAGGTTTTGTTAACCCAGATCCAGTTAAATACCGATTCATAAATCCGATTATAAATGGTTAAATTTCCGCCATGTCTGACTACTAAACCGGATAGGCATAATTCAATTACTTCAGAAGTATCATTCACCCCGATCTCGCCCTGTTGGACAATTTCCTGATATAGCTTCAACAGAGGAGCAGTGGGTTTTCCTGTCCGCAAGAGGCGATCGCGAATTGTTTTGAGATGGGGAGGTTCGTCTTGAGTTTCCCAATTTTCAATAATTTTGGTTTTTACTAAATTTTCTACCCATTCTGCTTCTTTCCCGTCTGGTACAGAAGATTCAGCATTGAAGATTAAATTACATAGCTTCTGAGT
Organism: Limnofasciculus baicalensis BBK-W-15; assembly: GCF_024178385.1. Lineage (GTDB taxonomy): Bacteria > Cyanobacteriota > Cyanobacteriia > Cyanobacteriales > Coleofasciculaceae > Limnofasciculus > Limnofasciculus baicalensis. The sequence goes on from NZ_JAMZMM010000358.1 coordinate 5,390, forward strand.
GAGAAATGGTTGTCCTCCTGTCCAATTCAATATAGCTTTTAAGACGGCTTGAGGATTCTTGGCTTTCTGCGCTAATCCTTTGGCTAAAGGTTGCGCTTCTGCTAATTGAAAGCCGTGTAATTCAATCGCACGACCAATATTAAAGGGGGTGCAGTTTTTATCCTGAATTAAATCAGAAGGGGTGGAAACTCCCAATAAGGCAAACGTCAGGCGATTTAATCCCTCGCAAGCACGGATTAAGGCAAAAAAATCGTTATTTCGGAAACTTAAGCTGAGGATACTATCGATTTCATCGATAAATATAACAATATTTTCAGTAACGGTTTCTAACAATTCATGTTCGATAAATTCGCTCAATCGCTGGATTGGAGTGAGAATATCGCGATCGCGCAACCAGGATCTTAAATTAATCGGGAGGCGGAAACTTTTTTCGAGGGCTTTCATCACCCCCGCATACCATTGATCTGCGGTAATATCTTGGGAACCAATCCGAGTTAAGTCTATGGCAGCACAGGCGATTCCTTCTGCTTGTAATCTGTGCATTGTCCGTACTCGCAAGCTGGTTTTGCCCATTTGACGGGAATTGAGGACATAACAAAACTCACCTGATTTTAGTCCTTCATACAACTCTTGATCTGCTTTTCTCACCACATAACTAGGGGCATCTGGAGGTAAATGTCCACCTACTTTATATGTATATGTTATGTTGGGCACGGTATTCATAATTAATTCTGCCTGGGTAGAGGACACTGATATTGGGTGGGAGTATCCCAATTTGGAAAAAATGCAGATTGTATTCTTGCTCCCCCCTTTGATAAGGGGGGCTGGGGGGGTGAAAAGGGGGGCAAAAAACGAGTATCTTTGCCAAAGT
>NZ_JAMZMM010000359.1 GCF_024178385.1 Limnofasciculus baicalensis BBK-W-15
CTGACTTAAGCTATTAGACAGTGGTTTGAACCACTGTCGGGTTATCGCCACTACTACTAAAATTCTAATTCAGTCAGTTTTAACTGACTTAAGCTATTAGACAGTGGTTTGAACCACTGTCGGGTTATCGCCACTACTGCAAATTATCATTTTTCATGGACTTAATCTATTAGTTGGAGAATAAATTATCTCACAAATAATCACTTCAAACAACATTAAATTTACAGTTAACGCCCCCCACGATAACCACAACCAAACCGAAAATAAGAACCACCATCAGGTATAAAACTAGGTGGATTAGCCACAAGTTCCACCACCTCCCCTCGCTCATTAGTCACCCATCCTTGCACCTCCACAATCTGGCGAATTTCCCTCATTGAACTAACATTATTCTCACTAGAAATAGAACGCGAATCCCGCCAACCCGGATTACTATTAAGCGCATCGCTAGGATGAGGAGGTTTACCACCGCGCCCAGTATTAACAAATTCTACAGGAGTTTTCGCCGTACCAGGTTGACAAACTTCCGATACTTCAGGTGGTTGCGGTAATTGCTCTTCTTGTAACTCGGTACTCGGACTAATATCTGGCAAATTAATCTCCACCACCCCATCAAAACCAAATTCCGAACTAGCAGTAATATCACTAAAAATAGTCAACTCCGGGCGAAATTGCAGTCCATAAATACCCTCACCTGTAATTCCCACTCTCCCGCCATTCCCGAAGTAAGCATTCGCGGCAATATCGCTATTTTCTCCGGAAATACCGATAATAAATGGAGTGTTAATCGTAATATTACCCCCATTTCCACCTCCTGGTGCTTTACCCGCAGTGGCAGATATCAAACTGTTATGGCGCATTAGCAAATATTCCTGAACTTTGAGGGTAATATTGCCACCTTCACCAGATGCGGTTTCCGCGATAATTTGTCCCCGATTATTCAAAAAAATCCGGTTAGCTGTAATTTCGATATTGCCTGCATCACCAACTCCTTCACCTCTGACAACAGGCGGAATCTCGAAGAAAGGACTAGGAGAATTTTGGTTAATATTTTTTAAACCATCCAAAAGAGCATTAGTTCTATCTAAAAGATTCCCTTCACCTGTTCGCTGTGGCTGACTGCTGACTGATACCCTAGCCGAATCTCGAACTGTTAATACTGGGGTTTCAATCCGCAAGTTTCCAGCTTTTCCAGTATCAAAAGATGCGGCATAAATCCCACTGCGAATTCTTTGATCTTGAGAAGTTCCGCTTAGTTCTATATATTCTAAAGCATTGAGATTAAGATTTCCCCCTTCACCTTTCCCAAAAGTAGAACCAGAAAACGTTCCTCCATCTCTAGCAATGATCCGATTGGAGTTAATCGACATATTTCCTGTCTTTCCTGTACCAATCGTATCTACAGAAAAGCCACTGGGAATTACCAGATTTGCTGAAGTTCCTATCAGTTCTATCAATTCAGTATTCGCAATAATATTTCCTCCTTTCCCTGTGCTACCAGGGGCAGTACTCGCCACTACCGCCGCCCCATTCAAAACAGTTAAGCTAGGCGTATCAATTATTATATCTCCAGCATCTCCTGCACCTAGAGTTAAACTAAATAGAGTAGTAGGAATGGAAGTTTCGGGATCTGTTCCACTCAATAATACCGAATTTGCAGCAGTCACTTTCAGAGTTCCTCCCCCTCCATTCGGATCTTTAGAATTAGTGGAAATTGATACTGTTGAGCCATCTTGGACAATCAACTGTCCCGTATCAACATTTATGTTTCCAGTTGGTTGAGAACCTCGATTATCAGAAAATAATCCACTACTTCCGCTTAATACCACAGATTCTGATGCGGTGACATTTATATTTCCGGCTTTGCCATTCTCCAAGCCTTGGGTGATTACTGTGCTATTGTTGGTTAAGTAAACTGACCTACTAGTCAGATTAATATCACTACTTTTCCCGGAAATTGTACTGTTGAATATTTGGCTGTCGTCAAGATAAATATCTGATTCTGCTATTAGACTTATCTTCCCACTTGCGCCTGAGTTGGAACTGTTAAAAATTTGGCTATTTGTCAGTCTGATAGAAGCATCACTCTCGATCGATATATTACCCCCTAATGTGTCACCAAAAGAGCTGATATTACCCAAATCAATGTTATTAGCAGCGTTAATACTAATAGTTCCTCCATTACCAGAAGGCAAGCTAGCATTGATAGTACCTGCTGTAGTGTTAATCGTCCCACCACTATTGAGGCTAATCTTTCCCCCCTGAGAAGTAATTGAGCCAGTCATATTAATATCATTTCTAGCCGATAAAATTACTGGTCCACCTGGAGTAAAAATGTTCCCGGCTGCAATTGTTCCTCCTGATGGAATATCAATGGAAGTGAAATTAGGTATAGTTGATGGGGTAGGTGTTGGCGTTGGCGGTATGGGAGATGAGGGAGATGAAACCCCTAAAAGAGAAACTTTTATATTATCTAATCCCCAACGCTCAAATGCAGAAGTTGTTGGAGAATTTTCTAGTCCAGACGCAGAAAAGTTGAGTTTCAGAGAACTATCTGAATGGGGAAATGTAAAGTTGAAATTGTAGACTGAATCTGCTCCTGTTTTGATTGAAACTGAAACTGATCGTGGACATAAAAAACAGCTAATAGGAATGGGAATTGTGTTTTGGTACTGATATCCAAGTGAATTGTCTGGTCGATCAGCACCTGTCCTTGCTGAACTAGGGTTATTCGGATATGACTGCTGTGTAACCAGTAAGGGAGTTAGTAAGCTATCGATAAAGTTAAAGACTTGTCTGGGAAGATTACTGCGAAGATCATTGCGCGTTTGACTCAAACTATTTGCATCATGATTGCTAAAAGTTGTTTGTAATAATGGTGTGGAATTTCCAGCAACACTCAACTTCCACGTCTCTGGTTTCAATGACAGGATGGGATTATTACCATTGCCATTACCATCCCATAATCCAATAATAAATAGATCAAAAGACACCATAGCTTCTTTGTGGGGGTTAAGGTTTGGTAGTGTAAAACTGACAGTATCATTCACAAACTCTCCCAAAAACTTTTCACCACTCGGAGTTATATCAATTGAATTATTTGACCATTCCGAACCTACTTTAGTTGGATCTTCAAAATTATTATCATAAACCGCGATCGCAGATGGAGGAGTTGGAGGCTGTGGCGGCGTTGGTGGAGTTGGTGGAGTTGGTATATTTATTGGCGTTGGTGGATTTTCCAACTTATCCACCCCAGCACGTAAAATTAACGCTGGAGAACTTCTCAAAATAGCAATATCTGGATCGGAGCCAGGTGTTAAAATAGTATCCGATCCAGTAATAGTAATATTTCCCGTAGTAATACTTCCTTTCGCCTCTATCTTCAGCGCCACCCCCGTATAATCTCCCAAAATCACATCTCCTTCTGAACTGATAATGGGGTCATATAAACTAACAAAATTACCCGGTTGTCCTAATAAATTACTAATTAAGAAATTACCACCACTGGCAAAATGAGCATCCCCAGAAATAATTCCATCACTAACTAAACTGAGATTACCTCCACTTTGAAAAGGTGTTCCTGGATGATTCAGTGCTAAAATATCAATGCCCTGATTTCCCTGAATATACAAATTCCCACCAGCATCAGCCAAAAACGGTTTTTGCAAGCTATCTCGCACCCTTACTGTATTCCCTGCCAACAGGATTAAATCACCTCCTGTCTGTAACTGACTCTCCTCCAAAATTAAATTATTACTAGCCAATAAAATAGCTGAAAGTCCTGATAAATCCTGTATCTGAACATCCCCATTCACCGCTGCTACCCTAACTTCTCCAGCAGGTGTTGCTAATTTCCCTAAACTGTTAACTCTTCCACCCACTAAAGTTAAATCTCCTCCCACTTGCAGATTTCCCCCATTGCTAATTGCTGCGGGTGGCTTTCCTCCAAATTGCAATCCTATCGGCACATTAACAGTCAAAAGTGGCGGAACTTCCGGATTAGTAGCACTAAACTCCAACCCATTATCAAAAATGAAACTATCCGCCGTACTCGCCACAAACGAACCCCGAACATCCAATTGAGCATTCTCACCAAAAATAATCCCATTCGGATTAAGCAAAAATAAATTCCCATTACCCAAAACACCAAGTGTACCCAAAATCTGAGAAAAATCAGCACCAGTCACCCGACTGAAAATATTTTCCACCCCACTAGGATTACCAAAATAAACCCTTTCCCCCTCCCCAACATTAAATTCACTGAAACTGTGGAATAAAGCACTACCCCGCAGCGCCCCACCTTCAATCAAATCCCCAGGTAAACCCTTAATATTAATATCATGTGTCACCACCGAAGCTTCCCCACCTAAAGTACCATCAGGTGTAATTTGAGCTAAGGCGCAGTGGCTATAAAATGTCAAAAGCGAAGCAATCCCCCAGGAAATTACTTCGCTTTTTGCTAATATTTTTTTACAGAATATCCAGCTACAAAGCCACTGATTTTTACTCATTCCCAATACTACCAAACTCATCTCAAATCAACCAACTCTAGCCACAGCATACAGTTCGATCGGTTTGATCGCTACTGTAAATTTCCAAAATTACTTTTTAAACAAAAATTACCCTCCTTTGCGGGGATTTGCCATCGCCAAGGGAGTAAACCCGCCCCAGCCTATCCCTAAGATAACCTAAACTGCTCTAGCGAAACCTGTAAATGTTGCTATGATGGCTGGTTACAGTCAACCGGAGTAAGCAACCCCGCTCTAAAGAGACTGAGTTTCCAGCATCGGAGATTTTCTATGACTGGAAACCTCATCGCTATCCATTTACTCGTCAAGGAGAATCTAACCTTGTCCCGTCGCTACCTATTTACCTCCGAATCCGTCACAGAAGGTCATCCTGATAAAGTCTGCGATCAAATTTCTGATACCATCTTAGATGCGATCCTGACTCATGATGACCACGGCCGTGTTGCCGCCGAAGTAGTAGTTAATACTGGCTTAGTCCTAATTACTGGAGAAATCACCTCTAAAGCCCATGTCAATTTTGTTGATATTGCCCGGAAGAAAATAGCGGAAATTGGTTACACCGACGCTGATAACGGCTTTTCCGCTAATAGTTGCGCCGTTTTAGTCGCTTTAGACGAACAATCTCCTGATATTTCCCAAGGTGTCACTGCCGCCCAAGAAAGTCGGGAAGAAATGAGCGATGATGAATTAGATAAAATTGGTGCAGGTGACCAAGGTTTGATGTTCGGCTATGCCTGTAACGAAACACCCGAACTTATGCCCATGCCTATTAGTCTAGCCCATCGACTAGCTCGCCGTCTAGCAGCAGTGCGGAAATCTGGAGAGTTAACTTATCTTCGTCCGGATGGCAAAACTCAAGTTACTGTTATCTACGAAGATGGCAAACCTGTAGGGATTGATACGATTTTAATTTCTACCCAACACGATGCCACCATTGGTGAGATTACCACTGAAACTGGTGTTCAAGCCAAAATTAAAGCAGACCTTTGGGTAGCAGTAGTTGAACCTTGTTTTGCAGATCTTCAGGTTAAACCTGATGCAGAAACTCGCTTTCTTGTCAACCCCACAGGTAAATTTGTGATTGGCGGTCCTCAAGGTGATGCGGGTTTAACAGGTCGTAAAATTATTATCGATACCTACGGCGGTTATTCTCGTCACGGTGGCGGTGCTTTCTCTGGCAAAGACCCCACCAAAGTAGATCGTTCTGCTGCTTACGCTTGTCGCTATGCTGCTAAAAATATTGTAGCAGCCGGGTTAGCAGAAAAGTGTGAAGTACAACTTAGTTACGCCATTGGTGTAGCTCGACCTGTCAGTATTATGGTGGAAACATTTGGTACTGGTAAAGTAGCAGAAGAAGAATTGCTGGAATTAGTCCAAAAGCATTTTGAACTTCGTCCCGCTGGTATTATCCAAGCCTTCCATCTCCGTCAGTTACCCAAATTACGCGGTGGGCGCTTCTATCAAGATGTTGCCGCTTACGGTCATTTTGGGCGGACTGATTTGGATTTACCATGGGAACAAACTGATAAAGCTGAGTTGTTGAAACAAGCTTTAAAACAGCCTGTTGCTGCTGCGAGATAAGTAGGTAAATACTAATATCTTGTGCCAATGTCAATAAGTCGAAAAACCTAACCCCCCAGCCCCCTCTCTTCTTAGGGAAGGGGGAGGCGGAAATCTTGCTCCCCTCTCTTCTTAGGGAAGGGGGAGGCGGAAATCTTGCTC
>NZ_JAMZMM010000360.1 GCF_024178385.1 Limnofasciculus baicalensis BBK-W-15
ATCTTGGCTAGAGGAACCATACTTAATGCTAGCGGTAGCGATTAAGCTCTCACTCATCACCATTCCTACAGCCAAGACTAAGGAAATCGTTTTGAAATAAATAGAAGGCTTATTCATGATGCTCCTTTCTAATGAAACTGTTTGAGTAAATTTCTACGAATGTATAATAGATTCTGACCCCTGATTCCTACCACAAATATATGGGCAATTTTAGAGATATTTTTTTTGAGTAAAGTTTTTTAAACTCATAATCGTTAGAGAGAGGGTGTTAATCTTTAACTCCCGGCAATGGTCCGATCGCCCCTTCGCTGGCTGTTTAAACCAACCAACTGCAACAGACATTCCCACCTCTATTTTAGATCATATCGTTCAGATCGCGATCGCATAAGGCAGGAAATTCAGGGTATTAGTCTAGATTCTATTGTCTTTATGGACACAGATGCTATTGCGCTCTTTTGTTTTCTTAACTCTTTGACTACATTAGTCACGAGAAATAAGAATCCCGGTTTCTTTGAGAAACCGGGATTCTGGGGATACACCCAATTGCGTTAATTTTCCATTTCCTTGAGCGCACCAATGATTTCGGCATTAGCCAGTCTGTCTAAACCAACAGATTTCAGCAGACTTTGCCAATCATCTTTCAGTTGTTGCTCATTTGGATAACGTTGGCGTAAATCAGCCAGCGTACTCACAGTTTCTGTCCAGTTTTCATGTTGAGCATAGACAGCGGGGCGATCGCGCTCTTGAGCTTGAGCTAAATCTTGAGTTAGACTGTCATCCTTGGGCATTAGTTTAACCCACCCGTCTACCACCAAATCCCCGGATGTGTCAGGATCGTTGGGATTGCAATCAATTGTAAAGAACCAGTGGTATAAAGGTTCCTCAACCCCTGAAGAGATATTCTCATCCTCACCCTTGGGTAGATCCACTGTAACGCTTACAACTCCACCACGTCCAGGTAATTCAACCTGTTTTTCTTGGACAAGGAAGGCTTCGTTGTTCTTTTCCCCAACCACTACAAAGGTTCCCTTCGTTTTTTGAGTTTTAGAAATATAAATCAATAATGTCGGGCTTTGACTGACTGTTGATTCAATTTCAATCTTTTTTTCTGCCGCCAACTTTGCTTCGTTTGTCTTTGGTAACAGTGCCGTGACATCAATTGTTTCTCCACCACAAGCACGAGGACCCCGCGATATTGCGCCAGTCCGCTGACGGGATGACCGGATATTTCCAATTCTAAACCCTAAACGGGAACGTCGCACCTGTGCTAAGAGGGTTTCTCCAAAGGTTTGTTGTAAGTTAGAAGTGCTAGGCTTAATATTGGCTGTGGCGATTAAGCTTTCACTCATTACCAGTCCTACAACCAAGAGGGACCAAAGGGATTTGTGGGATAGGAACGTTTTCATGCTACTCCTTTTAAAGGGGGGGATGTCAATTGTAGGATTACAGTAAACTGTTTGACAAAGGCAGGATATATATAAGGTGACTTCTTCAGTTCTAGAAAAGTTTCCCCAATGGGTTGGCAAATATTTACAAATATTTATAAAATTTTAAGTAGTGACATCTTAAGGACTCCTATTGGAGTTTGTTTGCCGCCAAACCCAATACACAACCGAATCGCCGATGTACTATATACTTAGGACTTACCTATAATCAAGCCTCAAGCCTCCTTACCCCACACCCTAAACCATAGCCATACCTCCCATTGCCAAGATCCCTCAACAGATGAGGAACCAACACTAATATGATTTCTCAAGTATCTGAAAAATTCAGTTCGCTCTTCTCCAATCCGAAGAATCCGATTAGAATTGCGATCTCCTTTGGGGGAACAGTAATTCTCACTAGTGCGATAGTCACTACAGCGATAGTAGCAGTGCGACAGCTTGGCGTATTAGAAGGATTTGAACTCCGCTCCTATGACTACTTTATCCGTTCCCTTCCTCCTGAAGAACCAGATAACCGCGTCTTAGTAGTGGGTATAACTGAGGAAGACATTCAAAAATTAAAAGAAGCTTCAATATCGGATGCCACAATGGCAAAATTTTTAAATAAAATAGAGGAATATGAACCACGAGCCATCGGTATTGATGTATTAAGAGATGTGCCAATAGGTCCAGGTCGCCAAGATTTAATTAAAATACTCAAAAACAACGAGAATATCATTGCTGGCTGTAAGCTAAGTTCAGAAAGCGAACCCGGAGCCGCCGCCGCACCAGAAGTCCCAAAAGAGCGGATTGGTTTTGCCGATTTACCGCAAGATCCAGATATCATAATGCGTCGCACTACTTTAGTATCAACACCGACAACTCCCAACGGCGCAGTAGAAAATATTCACGTATGTAATTATGCAGATCCAGAAAACCAAGTCCTATCCCTGGCATTTAATGTCGCACTACTTTACTTAGATAAAGATAATATCTTTCCCCAACCTATAGAAGAAGGAGCTAATGAAGGAGATATTAAATTAGGTAGAACTTTATTTAAACGCCTTAGAGATAATGTTGGTGGATATCGCAATCTGGATGCCCCAGATTACCAGATATTGATTAAATATAGGTCGGGTGAAAAGGCAATCCCACAAGTCAGTCTGGTTGATGTTTTAAATGGAAAAATTAATCCTGCTTTAGTGAAAGATCGTATAGTGATGTTGGGTTACACTGCCACGACAAAAAATGACGACTTTGCCACTCCCTATAGTGCTGGAGATCGAGATAGAGTAGAAATGCCCGGGGTATTAATTCACGCTAATATTGTCAGTCAAATTATTAGTGCAGTTTGGGATAATCGACCATTAATTTGGTATTGGCATTTTGGGGGTGAAGTTTTGTGGATTTTCGGTTGGTCCCTAGCAGGGGGAACCCTAGCCTGGAGTATCCGCCTTCCCTGGTTATTTATCCTGGCGAGTGGGGCTGCGATCGCAATTTTATATGGCATCAGCTATTTTCTATTTCTTCAGTCTGGTTGGATTCCCCTAATTCCCGCCGGATTAGGAGTGGTGGTAACCGCAGGGATTGTGGTGTTAATCGACAGATACAGCAAAACTGTTACACAAACAGTCAAGAAACTATTCAGAATGGATGTTGAGATTGACACTGACAAAGTAGCAGCGGAAGTGTCAGCAATTACAGAAACTGAAACATTCCAGATCTTAAAGAAAAGAGCAGCGGAACGTAAAGGATTAATAAATAATACCAACGATCGAGATATTTCTCACCCAGCTCCAGAAACTTTTGCAGAAACCCCAATTACTCAGGATGCGAAAACTACAACAACAGATGTGATGGAGGATGGTAATCAAAAAGCTCGGGAGTTAATTATTCTCCAAAACGATGACAATAATCAGTCAAATAGCGAGAATCTAGAGGAGACAACAACCACGGAGGAATTGGGAGGAGAGGCGACTGATGATTACTTACAGCAATTGCAAAAAAGGGGGATAAGAATGAGAAATAAAGATGATAACGAACTATAAATTATTGAGGGTTATTCCAATGACTGACCAAACAAACTATGTTACAGCAAATCATTTTTATGTAGAAATTGAGAGTCAGATTACAGCCTCGTTTAGCGAATGTTCTGGTTTTGGTGTCCAGATAGATAAAGAGGTTTATTCAGAAGGAGGTGTTAACAATCAGCAGCGTATTTTTCTCAAACAATCTAAATTTACCGATGTCACCCTCAAGCGAGGAATTACTGATAATATAACATTCTGGAATTGGATTAATAATACCCTGAGTCCCGGCAAAAAAGAAAGACGTAACGTCAATATTTTGGTTTTTAACCAAGCCGGGGAAACAATGCAGTGTTGGACATTAACAGGAGCGATTCCCGTTGGTTGGAAAACAGGATCTCTACAGGCTAACTCTAATGCTGTAGCAATTGAAGAGTTGACTTTAGCTTATGAAGGGTTGAAAGTTGTCGCTAAACAAGGTGGTGGAGGTGCATCTACAAAAGTTCAACGGGATAGTGCAGGCTCTTTCCCTGGAAACTAAATCTCAAGGATATCAGCGGCACGAGAATCCCGGTTGATAATGTGGTGATTCACCTCAAAACAAATCGCGATCGCGAGGTAAGTCCCAAGAGTGATATTCTAAAGTGTGCAACCTACGCCCCAAAATTTTGTCGCGGCGGCGGTTGGCAATTTCATTATCCCCTTCGATCCTATATAGCAGAAAAACTGCAATGTCCTCATCTGCATATCCCCAAGAAAATGGTCAATCCGATCTCGGCAGCGTTACACTAATCGATGAAGTGGGGCGACGCTTAAATTGTTCCATCGAACATACTCTGGAAGTAGACGGTGAAGAGTTCCTTCTCCTCATGCCCAGAGACACCCCCATCCAAATTGTCGCCTGGGATGAGGAAGACGAGGAAGACTTCGCTGACGCGACGTTAATCGAAGACGACGAGGAAATCGATCTGCTCTTCCCAGATGCCCAAGCCGTACTCGCCGAGCAAAACTTGACCCTCAAGCGTACTGCCTATACCCTCACGGTAGCAGGTGAACTACCCGAAATGGATGAGGAAGAGATTCTCACGATTGAGGTTGAGGAGAGTGATGTGGAATTGGAGCCAGAAGAGTTTCAGTTACTGGCGAGCTTCTATCATGAAGAACAGGAGTATGGAGTTTACACCCCCCTCGATCCCCTGCTATTTCTAGCACGGACAAACTCAAAAGGTGAACCGGAGCTGCTTTCCCCAGAGGAATTTAAAAAAGTTCAGCCGCTGCTAGAAGACTTGTTGTTTGATGAATTGGAATAATTAGTATTGGTTATTTGTTGTTTGTTGTTCGTTCTTTGTTGTTGTTCAACATCACAAATAACCAATAACAAATAACCAATGACTAAACACGAAAATCGATGAAAACGGTTCAACGAATCTCAAGGTGGTCTTATTTTCTGGTGCTACTGCCTGTCACAATCTTAGTTGCTGCTTGGCAGGGTTGGGCATGGTGGAGTTGGGCTTCATCCCCACCCGCTGTGGCAAGATCCTCAAAATCAGAAACTCAAACAGCAGTACAAATTCAGATTCCCCCCGGCACAGGGGCACAACAAATCGGTAAGGATTTGGAAACAGCAGGTGTGATTCGCTCCGCATCTGCTTGGAAACTCTGGACTTATTGGCTAGAGTGGCAAAATCGGGATGGAGGTTATAAAGCGGGGACTTATCAGCTATCGCCCACTAAACCCCTAAGTGCGATCGCAGATAAAATTTGGACGGGTGAGGTGATGCAGTTGTCCTTCACTATCCCAGAAGGTTGGTCCATCCAGCAAATGGCAACCTATTTTGAATCCCTAGGCTATTTTAAAGCAGAAGATTTTATCAGCGCTGCCAGTCAAATTCCTAGAGAAAAGTTTCCCTGGTTACCCGCTGACATCCCTCACCTGGAAGGCTATTTGTACCCAGATACCTATCAATTGCCGAGCGATAGCCTCTCCCCCCAACAAGTTATCCAGCAAATGCTCAAACGGTTTGAGCAGGTAGCCCTGCCACTCTATCAACAAGCACAAGGTAAAACACAGTTAAGCTTTACTCAGTGGGTTACTTTAGCTAGCTTGGTAGAAAAAGAAGCGGCAATTCCGGCGGAGCGCCCTCTGATTGCTGGTGTCTTTACCGCACGCTTGCGCCGGGGTATGAAAATGGAAAGCGATCCGACAGTAGAGTATGGTTTAGGAATTCGACAAACTGCCGATCAACCCTTAACTTTCGCCCAGGTGAAAACCCCTTCTCCTTATAATACTTATCTCAATCCGGGACTCCCGCCTACTCCGATTGCTGCTCCAGGTGTGGAGAGTTTGAAAGCTACTCTCTCTCCTGATAGTACCGATTTTCTCTTTTTCGTCGCTCGCTATGATGGCACTCATGTTTTCAGTAAAACTTTAGCAGAACACGAAGCGGCGACAGTCGCTATCCGGAGACAACGGCAAGCTCAACAGTAGGAGTCAACGACCCGCCGCTAACCGCTTAGGCGGTATAGCGCTTGCTCTGAAAGAGCCTGACGTTGACCAGCCTCTTGAAAGTCGCATTGCCAATATTGAAACTTGGGTAGGGCGAATTAGAAAACTTTGCCCAGTAACCGCAATCTATCAAGAGCTAGTTAGGTTCGATTTGCAGCAAATGCAGAACCCTGAGATTAGCGGGGTTGAGTATCAACGAGGTGAGTTGTTTGGCTTTGAAGTCAAAGAATATTTACTTCCTTGTCCCCCTTGTCTTCCTTGTCCCCC
>NZ_JAMZMM010000361.1 GCF_024178385.1 Limnofasciculus baicalensis BBK-W-15
TGGAAACCAGATAAAAGAGATACCAGAATTCCTGGGGAACCTCACCAATCTCACAGTGCTTCATCTCATTGGAAACCAGATAAAAGAGATACCAGAATTTTTGGGAAATCTCACCAATCTTACAGTGCTTCATCTCATTGGAAACCAGATAAAAGAAATACCAGAATTTTTGGGAAATCTCACCAATCTGACATATCTTAACCTTGGTTACAACTCAATAAAAGAGATACCAGAATTCCTGGGAAACCTCACCAATCTCACACGGCTTAACTTCAGTGGAAACCAGCTCAAAGAGATACCAGAATTCCTGGGAAACCTCACCAATCTCACAAAGCTTCACCTCGGTGAAAACCAGATAAAAGAGATACCAGAATTCCTGGGAAACCTCACCAATCTCACAGAGCTTTACCTCAGTGGAAACCAGATAAAAGAGATACCAGAATTCCTGGGAAAATTAGAGAAACTGGAAAGACTGGAATTAAGCAATAACCAAATTACCGATATTCCCCAAACACTGCAACAACTCAAAGCCCTTAAAGAGCTAGATTTACAAGCTAATCCCATCAGCATCCCACCAGAAATTCTCTCCTATAACAAAAGAAGCTGGAAAAGACCTGACGCACAACCGATTTTAGACTATTATTTTACCCAGCGGGACCCCAACGAAACCCAAACCCTCTACGAAGCCAAACTCCTCATTGTCGGCGAAGGTGGTTCCGGAAAAACCAGCCTAGCTAACAAAATCCTCAACCCCGACTATCAACTAAAACCCGAAACAGAAGACACATCTACCGAAGGAATCGACATATTAAAATGGGAATTTACCACCGCCAATGGGAAAGAATATCGGATTAATATTTGGGACTTTGGCGGACAAGAAATCTATCACCAAACCCATCAATTCTTCCTTACCCAACGTTCCCTCTACCTCCTCGTCGCCGATAGCCGAAAAGAAGATACCGACCATTATTTTTGGCTAGAAATTATCCGAATCCTCAGTAATAATAGCCCGGTACTCCTGATTCAAAACGAAAAACAAGATCGCACCTGCAACCTCAACCTCAACCAACTCCGGGGCGAATTTGCCAATCTGCGGGATACTTTTGCTCTCAATTTAGCTAATAATCGCGGCTTAACCGAATTACAAAACGAACTCCAACACCAACTAGAAAAACTCATCCCCAATGGGATACCTTTCCCGAACAAATGGTTCGCTGTCCGCTATACTTTAGAAAACGATGGACGTAACTATATAGAATACTCAGAATATCAAAATACCTGTCGCCGTCACGGAATTAATAACCGGGATGAAATGTGCCTACTCAGCCAATTTTTACACGATTTAGGTATTTGCTTGCATTTCCAAAATGACCCCATTCTCTCTCATCGCCTCATCCTCAAACCCAATTGGGGAACCACAGCAGTTTACAAAATATTGGATAATGACAAAGTTAAACAAAACTTGGGACAATTTAATGACCAAGATTTAGCAGAAATTTGGTCAGGAGATGAATACGCCGATATGCGCTACCAACTCCTGCAACTAATGAAAGAATTCAAAGTTTGCTATGAAATTCCCCGCCGTAAAGGTGAATATATCGCCCCACATCTCCTTTCTCCAGAATCTCCCTCATATCAATGGCATAGTGAAAATAATCTGATCCTCCGTTATGACTACAATTTTATGCCCAAAGGGATCTTAACCCGCTTTATTGTAGAAATGCACCAAGATATCGAAAATGTCTCCGATCCAGAAAATGCCCTAGTATGGAAAAATGGAGTTATCCTCAAAGATAATAGTACCCGTGCCGAAATTATCGAATATTACCATAGCCGAGAAATTACCATCCGCGTTACTGGAAATCGTCCCCGCGATTTAATGACAATTATTAACCGGAAATTCCAAGAAATTCACGATAGTTTTGATGGACTCAAGTATGATACTCTCATTCCCTGCAATTGCCAAGTTTGTCAACCTAGCCAAAAACCCTTTACTTTTCCCTTAAATCGCCTCTATCATTGTCTAGATCGAAATCGTTTTACGATAGAATGTCACGAAAGCGGCGAAGATGTGGAAGTGCGGGGCTTAATTGATGGCGTAATTAACCCATATCCCGATGATCTAGAAATGTTTGGTAGAGATGATGGTGAGGGTTTAGGGAGGAAAAATTATCGAGGTTATCGAGGTAAATACAAGCGCGAGTCAAAACCAAGAGACGCACCAACAAATCCTACCGTAAATCTTTCCCTGAATATCCCAATTAATAATCACAATCAACAGGAGCAAGAGATGAGTAACGATAAAATTTGGCATGGCGATCGCGTTGAAGGCAGTAAAATCGGTAGCATTAACTCACTTCAAGGGAGTGTTGGTGATATTCACGGTAATAATATCGTTAATAACTATAACGATACAGACAAACAATCCCTAGCCGAAGCAGCTAAAGAAATTCAAGAATTAATGGAACAACTCGCCACAACTTATAATACTGATTCCATGGGAGCCAAAGTCGAATTTGCAGGTGAAATTGTTAAACAAATAGATGCTAATCCCAACTTAACTCAACGTATTCTCAGTGCTAGTAAAGCTGGCGGAGTTGCCGCAATTGGTCAATTTTTGGATCATCCTATAGCTAGTTTTGCGATCGCAGCTTTGGAAGATTGGCAAAAGACGAAAACTTAGAATAGATGCAGATTGGGTTGAGTAACGAAATCAAGACTTACGCAAAGCCTCTATCTGTAGGGTGCGTTATGCGCAAGCTAACGCACCATCCACACTATGATTAGCCTCGCTGGGTAATACCAATTCACTAAAATAGCGCTACACATCGACCCCCCCAACCCCCCTTAGTAAGGGGGGAGCAAAAACCTCATCTGTAGCACAACTTAATGAAATTGGTATAAGTCATGTCAATTATTCCAAGCCGTTATAGTTTGTTGAAAAAAAACTATAACTTTTTAACCAAATTTTCCCAATCTAACTATCGTATACTCGCGCCTCATCCGCCTCTGGATTCTCTTCGCAATACTGCTCAAAAGCAGTTTTCCCTAAAGACTTCTCAGCCCGCTGATGAGATAACTCCGCTCGTAATTCTTCCACAATATCCCAAGCGGCGGCACATTCACCAGAATTAGCCCCTTTCTGACTACAAATAGCCCGTGCATCTGCCACCGCTTTCTGAATTTCTTCCTCCAAAATAATACTTTTAGGTTGCTCGACGAAATCACTTTTAGTCAGGATATCGGTAACGGAAATAATACCCACCAGACTATCGTTAATCACAGGAGCGCGACGTATCCCCGTATTCGCAAAGAGCCGCGCCACATATTCCACACCCAAATCGGGATTCACCACAATACATGGCTTCGTCATAATCTCGTAAACCCGCACCGTTTTGGGATCTTTCCCGTAAGCTGCTACCTTGTAAATGATATCGGTTTCGGTGACAATGCCATAAGCATCTTGGTTGTTACGGCGCTCTACGATTAGGGCGCGTAGGGATTTCTCTTTCATCAGCTTCACCGCCTCAGCTACCGTCGCCGAGCCGCGAATCGCGACGACATCCTTGGTCATAATATCTTGAGCTTTCATCATATTTCTTTCTCCTTAAACTCGATTGGGATTGGTTTTTGCTATGTCTATACAAGTATTATTGCTTATTATGGGGACTTAAAGGAAAAATAAGAGAAAAAGAAGGATAAGCTGCCAAGCATATAAGTTGTATAAATGAGGCAGGCAAGATGCCCGCCCTACATTTGGCAAATTGTGATTATTTTAATTTCATATATTTAGATATCTTTTGAGTATTAGAAACCCGGTTTCTGCCATGTACTTCATCTAACTGCAAACCACTATAGTTTATCAATCAAAGATCGCACAGTCGCGATCGCCTTTTCCAAATCCAGTGGCTTACTCAAATAATCATCAGCACCAGCTTGCAAACAGCGATCGCGATCTCCCGCCATTGCCATTGCTGTAAGTGCAATCGTGGGTATATTCTGCCAGCCAGATGTAGCTTTCAGTTGACGAATCAGTTCAAATCCATCAACATCGGGAAGCTGAATATCCATTAAAATTAGGTGAGGCAGTGACAGAGGTTTCACAGAACGATCCTGAATAATATTTAACATAGTTTGACCATCAGAAATAACCTCAACTAAGTACCCTTCCATTTCTAATATTTCCGAAATTAAAGCTTGATTTAATAGCTGATCTTCCACCACTAATATACGTTTAGCATTTCCCACCAATCTTTTCTGCCTCAGAAAAGATTCCCTGGAGGTTTCAGGATTTATAGCCCTAGTATTTGCTGCTAAAGTGGAGCGCATTTCAGTTATCGGCAACCACACCCGAAATACACTCCCCTCATTTTCTCGCGATTCTACCGAAACCGTACCTCCGTGAAGTTCAGCTAATCTTTTAGTAAGCGCCAAACCCAAACCAGTCCCTTCATGACGGCGTTTTAAAGAAGCATCTATTTGCTGAAACGGTTGAAATAGAAAGTGAAATTTATCTTTGGGAATACCAATACCACTATCTCTCACCTCCAGACAAAGATAAGGTGTACTGCAATTAACTGGACTGCAATCTGGCCGCCATTCCTTTTTTAGTTCGCTCCCATAAGCAAGCCTTCCTGACAGTTTAACGATTCCTGTCTCTGGCGTAAACTTGACTGCATTTGAGAGGAGATTAATTAAAATTTGCCGTACCCGACGCTCATCTAAAAAAGCCTCCTGTAATCGATAGTCCAATTCCAATGACAAACACAGTCGTTTTTTATCAGCACGAGGCTGAATCATTTTCAAACAATGGTTGCACAAAGCAGGAATGGAAACAGGAGTTAATTCTAAATCGACTTTACCTGCTTCAATCTTAGACAAATCCAGAATATCGTTAATCAGAGATAATAAGTGTTTACCGCTACTTGCAATTGCCTTAACATGACTGATCTGACGTGGGGTGAGGGAACCACCTGTTTGCCGCTCCAACAAATCAGAAAATCCCAGAATACTATTAAGAGGCGTGCGAAGCTCATGACTCATGGAAGCCAAAAATTCTGATTTAAGCTGAGATGCCCTTTCTAAATGTTCGTTGACTTGACGGAGGTGTTCTTGAGATTGGGCACGTTCGATTGCTACTCCCAGTGTACGACAAGCTGCTAGGAGCATATCCTGTTGCAGTGCTTCCTGAAGTTTTTGCTCGCAACGGCATTCCAGAGTCAAGACACCAATAATCTTGCCCGTGCTACTGGAAATAGGGAATAATCCCAATTCACCGATACCTCCATGGCGAAATGCTGGCAGGGATTGGGGGTGATTTTTGTAATCCTTGACAAACAACGGCTTACCCGTTTCTACTACCTGCCATAATAACCCTTGACCGTAGGGAATACCTTGATTGAGGATAGCTTCCATATTTTCCACAACCACTGTCCCATAGGTAGCAATGAATTGGGTAGAGACGTTATTCATCAGGACACCTGCACGGGCATCTTTTCCTTCTCCAGTAATTACCTTAACATCTCCGAAAGCGGCTCCCGTTGTTTGCACCAAGTAGGTGAGGGCAAATTGCCCGATTTCCCTCATCTCCTCAGCAGATTGCATCCTTTCTGTCAACCCCTGCAAAAATCTCAGCCGTTTGATTTCGGCATTCAAACTCATCTGCATCAGGGAAGCTTCGGCTTTGGCAGTAATATCGTGAAATGTAAATAAATGTCCACCATCGGCAGTGACCGTGATTTTAACTGTAAGATGGATGCCATCTGCTTGTTCCAATCGAAACGAAACCTGTTGGGATGTCTCGGTTGGTAATGCTAGTTCTAGCTCATCTGACTGAGTTGTAGACCAATAGCCCTGCTCGACAACCCTAGCCCATACTTCTTTAAAATGGGGTTCCTGGCCTAGCCACTCCATTGGGAGTCCCCAAAGTTGAGTAAATTTTTGGTTAAATAGGATGAGATAGTGGGATGGGTTAAACAATGCGATCGCATTGTCTATCTGGTTAAATATTAACTGCCGATCATCATTTGTCATTGGTTATTGGTTGTTTGTTATTGGTTGTTGGTTGTTGGTTGTTGGTTATTAGTTATTGGCAAGGGGATTAGATCAAATTATTGATCGAGAAAATAATAACGATGACAGCTCGCGTGGGAGCATCCCGAGAAAGGAAGAAATGCAGGTTGTATTCTTGCTCCCCCCTTTG
>NZ_JAMZMM010000362.1 GCF_024178385.1 Limnofasciculus baicalensis BBK-W-15
CCAAAAATACATCCGCTGCTAATATTCCCCATTCATTGGCATAATTTTTTTTAACGCAAAGGTACGCTAAGGTTGCCGCCAAGGTTCGCAAAGGTTAATCTGGATATGAGGGAAGACCTAAATAATTGTTGTTAGATATTAGGTGTCTGGAATAATTAGAGGTGAGATTACTTTAGCGCTCAAAATTTAGTTTCCAGGCGGGCACGGATTCCCATTGTCTAATAATAACTTGACAGGTGTCAATTGTCAAGGGGCTTGGGCAACGAATTTATAACGGTTTTTTCGGATGGGGTGTTGGTTTTTGGGATAGAATCAGAGTTCACCTCCATCATCTTCAGCTATCCTCATGCCAGTGAGTGCAGTTATTACTACCAAAAGTACGGAAACTAATCAAGATTTAATTATCCAATCACCCCCATCGGGATTATCTCTCAGTGGCACAATTACCGTTCCCGGTGATAAATCTATTTCCCATCGCGCTTTAATGTTGGGTGCGATCGCAACTGGTGAAACCAGAATCCAGGGATTGCTCCTGGGAGAAGATCCCCGAAGTACCGCTGGTTGCTTCCAAGGGATGGGCGCGGAAATCTCGCCGTTGAATACGGAATTGGTTACTGTTCAAGGGATAGGATTGGGAAATCTCCAAGAACCTAATGATATTTTAAATGCAGGTAACTCTGGCACTACCCTGCGATTAATGTTGGGATTGCTGGCTTCACATCCGGGACGTTTTTTTAGTGTAACCGGAGATAGTTCATTGCGATCGCGCCCCATGTCTCGCGTCGTCAAACCCTTACAAGAAATGGGCGCTCATATTTGGGGCAGAAACGGTAACTCATTAGCGCCTCTGGCAGTACAAGGCTCTGTACTAAAACCCACTCATTACCATTCTCCCATTGCCTCTGCTCAGGTAAAATCCTGTATCCTCTTAGCTGGTTTAATGGTGGAAGGAGAAACCACAGTAACGGAACCTGCCCTTTCCCGCGATCATAGCGAAAGGATGTTAAAAGCTTTTGGGGCAAAAATCCGAATTAATCCAGAAACCAATAGCGCCACAGTCATCGGACCTGCCCAATTATCTGGCCAAACAGTAATTGTACCAGGAGATATTAGTTCCGCTGCCTTTTGGTTAGTCGCAGGAGCAATAGTTCCCGATTCTCAATTGCTGATTGAGAATGTCGGGGTTAATCCCACTCGTACAGGTATTTTAGAAGCCTTAGAAATGATGGGGGCAGATATTGTCAGAGAAAATGAGCGGGAGGTAGCTGGGGAGCCTGTAGCCGATTTACGAGTACGCCACAGTCAACTCAAAGGTTGTACCATTGCTGGGGATTTGATTCCTCGGTTAATTGATGAAATTCCCATATTAGCTGTAGCCGCAGTATTTGCCCAAGGAACCACTATAATTCGGGATGCAGCGGAATTGCGGGTCAAAGAAAGCGATCGGATTGCGGTGATGGCATCCCAACTAAACCGGATGGGGGCTAAGGCGACTGAATTACCGGATGGTTTAGAAATTATAGGTGGCACTCCTTTAACCGGGAGTGAGGTAGAAAGTCATGCCGATCACCGAATTGCCATGAGCCTTGCTGTTGCCGCCCTTAACGCTAGTGGTACAAGCACTATCCACGGTGCAGAAGCCGCTGCCATATCCTATCCGGATTTTACCACCACCTTAGCAAAAGTTTGTCACCCATAACTAAGCTCCTGTCTATCTAAATTGGATATTTACATTTTTGAAAGGGGTGTGGGGTGTGGCGTGTGAAGGTATACAGATTAAATGAGTGACAGACGATCGTTCGGTGTATGGTGTAGAGATACAGCCCTTGAGATAGTCCAGAAACCCGGTAACTTCGGCGAAACCGGGTTTCCAAGGTATACTTCATGGGGTGAAAAACCGCTATATTTAACTTGACGATTAGCTTACTAACCTCTAGTCCCTAGTCCCTAGCCTCTAGCCTCTTCCGTGTTTTTATGTCAACAACCCACCGTTAAAGATGATAAATCTGGATTTTTGGCTCCAAAAGGTATAATATTCACTTTTGCATTCTAGAAGACTATCCAAAGGAGCTAGATTTTGGCACAATTGGTCAAATAACTTCCTTATCATAGCGTTTTGCTAAAACGTTGGATGTATGCGACGAACGAATCAACCCCTGCGTTTGCAACTGAATCACTATCGATCCTATATTTCAATTTCCTATGAAGATATGGAGGTTGGCTTTTGCACGCCAGAATTTGCTGCTAAAATAGTTGAAACTTTTAATGAATACGAAAAACTTCACGAAGAGAACGAAGCTGTATACAAAGCCTTCAAAATGGCTTGTATGGACTTGATCAAACAATCGGGTGGCAATGTCAATCAGCTTAATAAACGGATGAAACACTATATGGAGAGTGCTAAACGTCCGGAACATGGGACTCGCGCGATCGCTTTTTTACTCCGTGAACGACAACAGGAACTTGATGTTAGTAATCGAGAATTTGTCCGTTTTTGTTATTCTTACAAGTTGAGTCCTCAAGAGCTTAAGGATATTTTCGATGGTAACGATGTTGGTGATAGTCAATTAAAATCTTTATCACGGATTCTGGGGAAATCAGTTGAAGAGTTGACCGAGATTCGGGATGGCTTTAGTGATAGTGAGATGAATAGTCTAGCACGAATTCTAGGTACATCTAATGAAGAATTAGCTCAACTGTTTAAATAATTGGCTTTGTTAAGAAATGATCCAGATTTGAAAAAATGCTACAAATGTATGAATGAGGTATTGGGGTTTTAGGTGTTCGCCAACCTAAAACCCAATACAGTACTTTTATTAAAGAAGGTGGTGAGGTGTGGGAATAAAAACTCCCCACTTCCCATTCCCCGGAATAATTCTCAGTTTTGAGTTTTAAGTTTTGAATTAAAACGGACTTCGTCCCGCAACGCTCTCCAAAACTCAAAACTCAAAACTCAAAACTCTCTTCCCCACTCCCTATCCCATCACATTTGGGAGTACAACACCAACTTGGTTATTAAATATCTCCATATCTTTTTGATCGTTTTCATCAAAACTGGCTTGGAAATAGTCGGGAACTTCTGGCCAATCTGTGGGATCGTATTCCAGTAAACTGCCAGATGTACGCTTGTTGACTAATTGAGTAACAGCCAACAACTCGCCATCACAACTCAAAACAGGCATACAGAGTAAGCTGCAAGTGCGATAATGGGTTTTTTCGTCAGTTTTGCGAGCCATGTGAGAGTCGGGATGATTGTACAAGTCAAAGGGAATATTCACAGGATGGCCAGTTTCAGCTACTTTACCTGCAAATCCTTCTCCCATTGGCACTCGCGTCTCAATCAAAGTACCATCAGCTTGGGGAATTTTCGTCCACAATTCATTAGTCTTGTAATCAATTAACCAGAGGGTAGTACGATCGGAATTAGTCAGTTCTTTTGCCGCCTGCATTACCGTCTGAATAATATCTTCGGTATTACCGCTATTTTGGCTAACCAAACTAATCGCCTTATAGAGAGGATCGATTGCTTGTCGTCTTTCTTGAATAGTGCGAATTTCTCGATGGAAGGCTTGACAACCTTGGAGAATTGGCAAAATTCCGGTATTCCGTTCCCTCAATTTATCAGCATCGGTTTGGGTAAAGCCATTGCGGTCAATTTTTTCTGCTAGGGTAGCGTCAGAAGTGAGAGGGGATAGTAGCTTATTGAAAGCTCGAATGATCGCGACTACATGCCCTTTGATATCTACTATGGGAAATAGTAATAGATTGTGTAGACTATCAATCTTTGTGGTATCCGAGCCAATATGGATCAAAACATCGTTTAACTTACCTGGTTTATTGCTGGCTTTAATCGATCGCGATTCGACAATTTTACTGGCAATCCCCATCGTTGCCGAAATCCTAATCTCTTTAGCATCGCTTCCTGGCGCGTCAACAACTACTGACCAAAATTCACTTTCTTCACCATCCATCAAGAAAATTGTAGTTCGCTCTGCTTTCAATAACTTGCCAACGGATGACTGAATAAAGCTCAACATATAATAGAGAGCATTATAAAGTCCCTCATCAGTATGATCGGCTACGGAATTACCAAGGATGGCTAGGGTATTGTAAACTGCTTCTTTTGGCTCAATTTGTGCCAGCTTCTTCAGTGTTTCATGAGTTTTAACAAACTGGAGAATAACGCCAACCCGTTCATTAAAAACCTGCATACACTGGCGATCGTTTTTATCAAAACTCGCCTTGAAGTAATCCGGAACAATCGGCCAATCATCTTTGTTATATTCGGGATGTTCCCCTGGTTTTCGCTTGTTAATTAATTGAGTAACACCAAGTAATTCACCATCCGGACTTATTACTGGCATACAAAGTAGACTGCAAGTCCGATAACGGGTTTGTTCATCGGTCTTTTTGGCATTTTCAGCACTAGGATGTTCGTATAAATCGAAGGGAATAATCATCAGTTCCCTAGATTCTGCCACATGCCCCACAAAGCCAACCCCAACCTCACAGCGTACCTCTCCTTTGCCAGGAAGTTCCGTCCACAAATCACCTCGATCGTTATCAACTAACCATAAGGTACTCCGATCCGCATTCATCAATTTCTTGGCGGTATTCATCACCCGATGCAAGATCGCTTTCGTATCTAAATTAATCTGATCTAGCGAACGGGTGGCTTCAGCCAATGCTGCGGTTGCTCGCAGCTTCTTCATTACTTTATAACAAGATTGGCAACTTTCGAGAAT
The DNA here is from genome assembly GCF_024178385.1 of Limnofasciculus baicalensis BBK-W-15. Classification (GTDB taxonomy): domain Bacteria; phylum Cyanobacteriota; class Cyanobacteriia; order Cyanobacteriales; family Coleofasciculaceae; genus Limnofasciculus; species Limnofasciculus baicalensis. The sequence continues at coordinate 4,746 of NZ_JAMZMM010000362.1, forward strand.
CCGGCGGATGGGAACTACGCATTTGCCTAATCTTTCTAAATCTAATGAAGTAAAGCCTTTGTGCTTAGGTGGTTGACGTTCACCCTCCAAGTCTTGAGCTTGTGCTAACTTGTTTAGCAATTGAATAACAGCAATTACTTCTTTGCTTTCATTCAATATGGGAAATGCTAATATATTTTCGGTGCGGTAATTATATTTCTTGTCAAATTCCTTGACTAGAGTGGCACGAGGATCGTTATATACATTATCCGCAATATGGATTACTTTCTTAGTGAGAGCAACTTGACCAGCAATCCCTTCCCCAACTCGTACTTGAATATCTAGGAATTCACCTTCTTCATTTTCCGCCACCAGAGACCAAAGTTCTGTCCTTTCCTCATTTAATAAAAAGGTGGTGGCGCGATCCGCACCCAGTAATTCTCCGACTTTAGATGTGACATCTCGCAGCACTTCATAGAGGGCTTGAGCCGAGCCTTGATCCTCAGTTTCGCTATCTACTTTAGATAATATTTCGACTTGAGAAACTAATAATTTTCGTTCTAAGTCAGATAGAGTTTTCAGGAATTCCGAGTCACTAGGATCGATCTCAGACTGGAGACTTTTTAAAGCACTTTCCACCCAATCTAGGTGAAAAATGGATTCGTAAATCCGATTATGGATTTTTAACTTACCCTGCTGCTTCGTGACTAATCCTAGCAATCGCAATTCTCTTTGTTCGGCACTCTCATTGACTAGAACTTCACCCTGTTGCAAAACGCGCCGATACAGCTTCAAAAGCCTCACACTGCGCTGTTTTTGCCTGAGTAAGCGATCGCGGATTGTCTGCAAATGGACTAATTCCGGCTGATTTTCCCAATTTCCCAGCCAGCGGGATTGGACTAAATGTTCAACCCATTTGGCTTCTGCTCCCAGAGGTGGAGAATCCTCAGCTTCGACTATCAGTTTGCATAGCTGCTGAGTGAGGACGGGTTGTCCCCCCGTCCACTTCAACACCTCCACTAGCAATCGTTTGGAGTTTTGAGATTTCTCTTTTAACCCCTTAATAATCAGTAATCCGGTATTGTTTGCTTCAGGATGGCGTGACTGTTCAGACGAATTGGTGATCATAATGCAACCTGCTATCGAAGCCTTGATTCTTGAATTTAGTTGACATTTTGGTGTGGTTTGCTGAATTCCCTACAGCGACAGATGAGAGGGGGCTATTTTCTAGGTTATTCCTAGTTAGCCAATCTGACGGGATCAACCCGTAAAATAATTGTAAAATTTAATGATTGACAAAAAGATAGAGATGTGCATATTGAAACCTAGAGAGCAAGAGACACCGTGTATGAGCAATGCTTTGGGCAATTGATCGAAAATGCTTTCTTTGATTTTATTCCTCTTAACGGCAGAAAGGAAACTATTCTTATTGGGGAGTGGGGTGTGGGGTG
>NZ_JAMZMM010000041.1 GCF_024178385.1 Limnofasciculus baicalensis BBK-W-15
GTTATTAATGTAACCTATATTGCCGTGGATAAAGTTAACTGGATTATTGATTTCATGGGCAATTCCGGCAACCATCCTACCTAAACTTGACATTTTTTCACTTTGAATTAGTTGAACTTGGGCTTGTTGCAATTCTTTAATTTGGATAGCGACTTGTTGGATGAGATGATTAAGAGATGTGGCTAATACTCCTATTTCATCTTCAGTCGTAACGGGGGCTTGCAATTCAAAATTACTCTCTTGGGTGACTTGTTGGGCTACACGGGTAACGGTTTCAATTGAACGAGCGATCGCACGACTCGTATAAAATGCTAAAATTCCTGCAATCCCAATTGATAGCATGATACTCCCGACAATAGTACTATCTCGCAGGATTTTAGCTTCTTCAACACGATCCTTAGCCTGTTGCTGTTGCGCTTCAGCAGATTTAACGAGTTGATCTAAACTATCTGAAAGCTGTTTAAAGTTGGGAACCAGATCCTCTTTGATATTCATAACAAAGATCTGTTTTATTTCTTGACTTTTTTTTACTGTTAGAGTTTCCGTCTCGAGTTTTTCTAACAGAGACTGAATAACTTGATTGTAGACAGCTAGTTTACTGTCACAAATTTTAAACAATGATTGGATTTGTTTCCTCCCGTTGGATTCCAGATCTTCATAATTGTTTAAACTTGATTCCAGAATGGCAAGTTGACTACTAACTTCGATCAAGTTATTATGTAATTGAATAATTTGATTGACTGAAATAGTATTGTTTTCATGTCGATCGATAATTTGTTTTTGATAATAGGTTACCGCCGTAAAATCCTTTTCTAAGTCTTGAATCAGATCCAGTCTGGCGACAGCAATATCTAATTCTTTTCTGACTTTATCGTAATGGGAATCTCCAATAATTAGTCCTCCTGTTGTGCCGATAACGGCGATACCAACAGCTAAAAAATAACCGCAGCCAATTTTCTGGTGAATCCGCCAACGGCGAGTTAAGTGATTCACCAAGAGTAGAGGCTTTGTCATGATACTGAAGCGATAAGCTAAATGCGATCCCTTGGTGGTAACTGGGTTATGGGGAGGAATACCCGAATCTGTGTGCTGCATAAACTAAGGTAACCTAGACAGGTTTGAAGCTCCGTCTATCCAATGTACAACATGTCTATGTCAATGGTGTGAATTTAGTTTGTCAAGAATCTTTTATACCTTAAAAGTAGGTGCGTTAAGTAACGCACCCTACAGATATCCCCATATATATCTATTTTTTTACTTTATTTATCCCTAATTCTTGCCCAGATTATACCGCTAAAAATCTTTGAATCACCTCATTACTAAGTTCACTTGTTGAGCCAGAAGCAACAATCCCACCCTTCTGCATAGCGTAATACCAATCCGCTTGTCGCACAAAATGCAAATGTTGCTCTACTAATAACACAGAAATACCTGTAGATTCAATAATACGGCGGACAGCGGCTTCAATTTCTAGGATAATTGAGGGTTGAATACCTTCAGTGGGTTCATCTAATACCAATAACTGCGGTTTCCCCATTAAAGCACGCGCGATCGCAAGTTGCTGCTGTTGTCCCCCGCTTAAATCGCCTCCCATCCGAGATAGCATGGATTTTAATACTGGAAATAAGGCAAAGATTTCTTCAGGTATTTCTGAGTTACCCTTTCTCCCTTTTGGACGTGCTTCTAAACCTAATAATAGATTTTCTTTTACTGTTAATCTGGGGATAATTTCACGCCCTTGGGGAACATAACCAATGCCTAATTTTGCTCTTTGATCTGGAGTTTTTTTATTAATCGGTTGATCTGATAATGTAATTGTACCAGTGCGAGGGTTTAGTAATCCCATGATGGTTTTGAGTAGGGTGGTTTTTCCTACGCCGTTACGTCCGATTAAGCATACCATTTGTCCGGGGGTTACGGTTAAATCTACGTTGCGGAGGATGTGGCTTTCGCCGTAGTAGACGTTTAGGTTGGTGATTTTTAGCATGTTTTTTTTTAACACAGAGGTACACAGAGGTTTACACAGAGGTGCGCAGAGGTTTTTTTTATTCTGTGGGTTATTGGTGAGGGTTTTCTGGGGTTTGTCCTAGGTATACTTCTATGACACGGGGATTGTTTTGGACTTCTTCGATTGAGCCTTCACAAAGTACTGAGCCTTCGTGGAGTACGGTTACTTTACGGGCGATTTGGCGGACAAATTCCATGTCGTGTTCGATGACAATAATTGAATGGCTTTCGGCTAGGGCTAGGAGTAATTCGCCGACGTTTTCTGTTTCTTCGTCTGTTAAGCCTGCTACGGGTTCATCTACTAGTAGTAAGTCTGGTGATTGGGCGACTAACATGCCAATTTCTAATCTTTGTTTTTCGCCGTGGGAGAGTAGGTTTGCTTGTAAATCTGCTTTGGCGACTAAACCAATGGTTTCTAATAAGCCTGCTACATTCCGTCTATCTGAGGATGAAGGACGACTAAATAGGGTGGATAGAACATTTTTATTACGATTGCAGACTAAATCTAGGTTTTCTCGCACTGTTAGATTGAGATAAACTCGCGGGGTTTGGAATTTTCTACCAATTCCTAATCTAGCAATTTTGTATTCGGGAATCCGTCGCAAATTCCTTCCTTGAAACAGTACTCTTCCCTGAGTGGGTTGGACTTTGCCTGTAATAATATCCAAAAATGTAGTTTTACCTGCACCATTGGGACCAATAATTACCCGCAACTCCCCAGCATCCATGTTAAAGTTTAGATTATTGAGTGCTTTAAAACCATCAAAACTTACAGTTATATTTTCTATTTCTAGTATTTTATCAGTCATCCAAAAACCTCTGTGTACCTCTGTGGAACCTCTGCGTACCTCTGCGTTAAAAAAACCTTATCCCAAATTTACTTTTCACCTCATCGACCAATTTCTTCCCTTTCTATTTGTACTTGTGGGTCTTCTTCCAGACTAGGATAAGTAATTAATGGTTCTTGCATTCTCAGGAGCGATCGCATTTTTACTATACCAGATTTTTGCCACCAACCGACGATACCATCGGGGAGTACTGTTACCACGATTAGGAATAGCGCACCTTGGAAAAATGACCAAACTTCAGGGAATTGCTCGCTCAAAAATGTTCCTGCTAATCTGACTAATAAGGTTCCTAATATTGCTCCTACTAATGTTCCTCGCCCGCCGACTGCTACCCAAATTACCATTTCAATTGATAGGGCGACATCCATCGAGTCGGGGGTAATAATGCCTGTTTGGACAGTGTATAATCCTCCGGCTATTCCGGCTATTCCTCCAGAAATTGCAAAGACGAGAACTTTGAATCCTGTAGGATCGTATCCGGAAAAACGCACTCTACTTTCATCATCCCGAATTGCGATTAATAACCTTCCAAATCTGCCGCTGGTTAGCCAACGACATAGTAAATAGGCGAGGATTAAGAATAGGATGGTAAATTCGTAGAATGCTAGCTGAACATGATTATCACTAACAATCATGCCTAACAGTTTGGTGGTATCAGTTTTTAATCCATTTGTCCCATTAATTAACTTCTGTTGACCATTGAAAAAGTTGAAGAATACTAATAATGCTGCTTGGGTTAATATGGAGAAGTAAACCCCTTTAATTCTGTTTCTAAATACTAGGTAACCGAGGAATCCGGCTACGATACTTGGCACTACAACCAGTGCTATTATTGTAATTGGTAGTGAGTAGAATGGATACCAAAATAAAGGTAATTTATCTACACCATAAAGGCTGAAGAAATCGGGTAGCTGCCCTGGAGGGAGTTGTAATTGCAAGTGCATGGCAAAGGCATAGCCACCGAGAGCAAAAAATATGCCATGCCCTAGACTTAGTAATCCGGTGTAACCCCAAATTAAGTCAATCCCAAGGGCAACAATTGCTAATGCCAAAAATCGCCCTAACAGTCTGAGGCGAAATGCTGGCAGTATCGTTGGCATTAAAACTGCAAAAAGTAGGGCAATTACTACGATGGCTATCCCTTCAATTAAAAGGGTTCGTCGCCGCTTACCTTTGATACTAACTGTTTCCCTTAATGTTTCTCCTGTCATAATCTCTCCCTAACTACCCACAAACCATTGCTCAAAACTATTACTCAAAAATATTAATAAATCTATTCCCTATCTCGAAGAAGTATGGAGGTATTCGTATTATTTTATCCCCTACTCCCTACTCCAAAAAACCTACTCCCCACTCCCCACTTTCAACTTAACCATCAACCATCCGTCCTTTTTGAGGGAATATGCCAGATGGTCGTACCTGCAAAAATGCAATAATTAAAGCAAATACCAGTACTTTTGCCATGCTTGTCGTCGCAAAAAAGGTTAACAAGTCTACTAAAGGCTTTAGAGATTCTACGGGTGGCAGCATTAAGGCTAATGTTCCAGAACCAATAATATAAGATACAGTACCAATTACTAATGCGGCTATAATTGTACCGACCAAATTACCAACACCACCAACAACTACTACCATGAAGGTATCAACGATGTAGTTTTGACCTGTATTTGGACCTACTGAACCGAGTAATGTAATCGCACATCCGGCAATTCCAGCAAGTCCTGAACCTAGAGAAAAAGTTAGTGCATCAACCTTTTGGGTGGGAATTCCCAAACAAGAACTCATACTACGATTTTGGGTAACAGCTCGAATTCGCAATCCCCAAATAGAGCGATTTAAAAACCAATAAGTCCCCAGAATACAAATAATCGTTAAACAAATAATAAATACACGAGCGTAGGGAACCTGGAAACTGCCAATAGGCAGCCCTCCCTGTAACCATTTTGGTGCTGTAACATCGACATTTCGGGCACTAAACCAAGGTCTAGTTATTGCTTCTTGACCTGATTTAAAAAGCAGGATGCTGACAGCAGTCGTAATTCCCAGAGATAGGGTCAATATTATCGGGGTTGCCCAACTGCGAATTCTGGACCAATCAATCCGTCGGCTGAGGATAGATATCCCACCAAAAAATAATAGACAAAATAGGACAATTCCAATTACCATCGCCCCATTTACACTCCGGACAAATTGTCGCAAAATTAGGCTAACTCCCCAAGTTGCCAAAAGGGTTTCTAGAGGACGACCATAGAGAAAGCGAATCACTCCTCTTTCCAAGGCTAACCCAGCTAAAGCTGCGACAATAAAGGCGATGGGTAGGGCTGCCCAGATATAATAACTTAACCATGGTTCGCCCAATGGTTTGAAGCAGTTTTGCACCACAAATGTGGTGTAAGCTCCTAACATCATTAATTCTCCATGGGCGAGGTTAATTACACCCATGAGTCCAAAAACAATGGCTAGTCCTAATGCGGCAATCAGGAGAACTGAGCCAATGCTAATACCATTAAATAGACCTTCTAATAATTGCGGCACTTTACTTTCGGATTTGCTAATAGATTTTAACAGCTAAGAGGTACATTTGTATGGTGCGTTAGCAAAGCATAACGCACCATTTTCACTAGAGATTAGGCTCCGATCTTATATTTGCCACCTTTCTTAGGATCTGACCAGTCACAACCATAACCCTTTGTATCAGCTACATACTGATTCCATGGGCTTGGCTCAACTGGTTTTTCGGTAGAGAATACAATCTTAAACTGACCATCTGGTTGGATTTCTCCAAGCCTGACTATCTTCGAGATGTGATGATTTGCATTCATCTTCACCGGACCTTCTGGCGCAGCAAATTCTTGACCAATGGCAGCCATTCTCACTTTTTCTAAGTCATCTGCAACTCCAGCTTTTTCTACCGCCTGTTTCCATAGGTAAACCATGATATAGGCAGCTTCCATGGGGTCGTTCGTTACTCGATCTTTCCCATATTCTTTTTTGAACGCCTCAACAAACTTCTTATTTTCTGGAGTATCCACGGATTGGAAATAGTTCCAAGCAGCATAATGACCTACGAGAAACTCAGGTCCAATTTGCCTTACTTCTTCTTCAGCAACACTCACAGACATAACCGGATATTTGTCGGGGGTGAGTCCAGCACCTTTAAGCTGTTTGAAGAATGCTACGTTGCTATCCCCATTAAGGCTGTTGAAAATTACACCACCATTGGGTAGTGCCTGCTTAATTTTAGTAATAATTGCGGTAACTTCAGTGTTACCAAGGGGCAGGTAATCTTCACCAACTGTTTTACCACCTTTGGCTTTAAGTTGCTCCTTAATAATATTATTGGCTGTCTGTGGGAAAACGTAATCAGAACCAACTAAGAAGAATTCTTTGCCTTTCTTTTCTAACAGCCAATCTACTGCTGGTTCAATTTGCTGGTTGGGTGCTGCACCTGTATAGAAAATATTTTGAGAGCATTCTTGTCCTTCATACTGGACAGGATACCAGAGCATGTGTTTCTTGGACTCAAACACATCTAATACTGCTTTGCGGCTAGCTGAAGTCCAGCATCCGAAGATAGTAACAACTTTATCTTGGTCAATCAGTTTTGCCGCTTTCTCTTTGAAGGTATCCCAGTTAGATGCACCGTCTTCCTTCATCGGCAGAATTTGCTTACCTAATACGCCACCCGCTGCGTTAATCTCCTTAATGGCTAGAAGTTCCGCATCCACCACGGTAGTTTCGCTAATTGCCATCGTGCCGCTGAGGGAGTGGAGAATCCCAACTTTAATTACGTCTTTGCTACCACCACCCGCCGCTGCTTGGGAGCCTGAATCTGCTTTCTTTTCTGTTGTATCCGTTGTTTGACTGGTTGGAGAACCACAACCTTTCAGGAGGATGCTGGTTCCCAAAGTTGCACAGCCGTAAAGGAGAAATTTCCGTCGCCCTAATCGCCTTGTCATGTCTTCAATCAGATTCCTCTATTGACGTACTCTCAATCTCAATTTCAGTAGTTAAGCTGTTGATGTGGAGAAACACACCATGCCGTTAAGCTGTGATATTAGAGCTATGCTATCGATTAATTTGTTACATACTATACAATATTTAGGTTCGGTAAAATGTTGTCGTTTCCCACGATCGAGGGAGGTCTGAGCTGTTTTAAGTTATAAGTGGGTATTTTGTCGTAACAGAAGACAGAAAAAAGGCGATGGCTTCGCCCGCCAGAGGCATCGCCAATTTGGAAAAAAAAAGTTTGATATTTTCGATCTCTTGTGCTACGATAAGTAATCGGTGAGGAAATGGGTCGATGCCCGAGTGGTTAATGGGGGCGGACTGTAAATCCGCTGGCTACGCCTACGCTGGTTCAAATCCAGCTCGGCCCACCACCTTAAATTTGGATTATAGTTAATCCAAAATCTAAAATCCAAAATTTATTTGCCCCTGTAGCTCAGTGGTAGAGCGCGTCCTTGGTAAGGACGAGGTCACGAGTTCAATCCTCGTCGGGGGCTTTTAACAAACCTATATCCTAATAAAACTTCTAGGCTTATCGCTTAAGTAGGATATTCAGAGTCATAGTACAAAATCTGGGTATCCTAATTGTTTTTTGGGTATCATCTGGTTAAACGGCTGAAAGTCTGATCATAAGGTATACTTAGTAGGGACTACTAAGTCCATAAAATCAAGACTCTGAGCAGGATAGAGCCTACTCAGGGTATTCTTATGGGGTATCTAAGTCTTATGTGCCGATGCCGATTGACCGCGAGAAAAACAAGCAACTCAAAGTAACGATACCGAATGACCTTCACAGGAAGCTGAAGATTATCTCTGAGAAAATAGGCATTCCTATGGCTCAAATGCTTCTACAGTCAGCAGTAGAGAAGTATAGAGATGAGCTTAAGGAACTAGATAAAGAAGAATAAAGCGATGATCTCCTAGATACTTGAACAGCTCATGCCATGGTAAAAAGGATATTTTATTCTTATATCCCATTCCCACTTCCCGGAGATACTTATGGAAACCGCCAATCCCGTTTTCCCCCCCCAAATCTCAGCAGATTTAATCGCCTTAGACAAAAATGGGCGAGTAATTCTAGTAGCAGATATCAGAGGTAGCCGAGTTATCAAACGTACCCTTTCTCGATTTACCTCCTACCTAAAAGCTACCCAGACTACTGTGCCTTTTGCCATGTTAGTTGACCCAGACACCATTCAGATTATTAAATGGGATGGAGTTAATTGGTCAGATGTTATCTGTTCCTTGAAAACTATTGATGTGGTGAAACATTATATTCGCGACTTTGACGAGTATATCCGCGACTACGAGAACAAATGGATAACTGGAGGTTATCTTAGCGCATTACTTCAGTCATGGCTGGACGACTTTGCATTCCACTGGAAGTTGATAACGCCGCCAGCAACAAAAGAATTAGCAGGAATTGGTTTGTTACAGCCACTAGTAGATGGTAGCACAAAAACTGACGTGGAGATTGCAGGTGATATTATACTTAGAAACGAATTTTCTGATAAGTATTAGTACAGGACGTGACCCCCAAGCTAATAGATTGCTGGAGAGTACACCATCATCAGTTCAGTTGGTAATCCCGAGTGTTTGCTATATGGAATCGCTATCAGCATTAGAACAGCAGCAGAAGTATAGCAAGCGTTTCGGTAATGAGCTAGATTTACAAATTAGCCAGGTGAGGCGAGATGTAACCTCATCTCAAGCTAAATCTCTATATGCTCTTTTAAGAGAGTCCAAAAATCAGAATGAGCAGCTACTCAAGGATATTGAATCACGTCTGTTTCAAGCACTAAATCAAATATCATCAAAGGCAGAGATGATTGAATTAACTGTGGATATGGTACAGGAAAGCTTGAATAGACCTTTCTTCAGAACAGATCATACAGATAACTTGATTTTGTACTCCATCCTACACCATGCTCGTTTGCACCCTAATGAAACAAAAGCATTCTTGAGTAGCAATTCCCGTGAATTTGGTCAAGCAGAAGTGCAAGAAGCTTTGACAAATGCTGGCGTAGTAAATTATTTCAGTAGTACCCAAAATTTTATCGTTTGGCGACAATCACAGTCAGGGGAAGAATAAACTTAAGAATGGGGAGTGGGGAGTGGGGAAGATGGATATTATTGCTAAATATAGAATTATGAAAATATCTACTATTACTGCTATTTCCCGTCCTTGGCTATTTGGAATTATAGCCTTAATCTGCGCGATCGCATTATCCGCTTGTAACCCAGCTCAATTTAAAACTGAGGCGGCTGAAGTACCTCAAGTTGTATTGAGTATTTTGAGCGATCCCAAAACCTTTAACTACGCACTCTCTAGCGAATCACCCAATATTTTTGGATTAACTTACGAAGGATTAGTGACAGAAAATCCCTTGACTGGCAAAATTGAACCTGACTTAGCAGAATCCTGGGAAATTTCTGATGATAAACTCCAAATTGTCTTTACCCTACGCCAGGATTTAAAGTGGTCAGATGGTGAACCATTAACCGTAGATGATATCATTTTTACCTACAATGAAATCTACTTCAACAAAGAAATACCCACCGATGTTAGAGATGTTTTCCGGATTGGTGAGAGTCGGAAACTCCCTACAGTCATAAAACTCGATCGACGAAGGATAAAATTTACAGTACCAGAACCTTTTGCTCCTTTCTTAGGCACTACTTCAGCACCCATTTTACCCGCACATGCTTTACAAAAATCAGTAAAAACCAAAAACGCAGAAGGTAAACCTGAATTTCTCTCAAAATGGGGAGTCGATACGCCACCAGAACAAATTATTGTTAATGGTCCTTACAAACTAGAAAACTATACAACTAGTCAGCGAGTTATATTTAAGAGTAACCCTTACTATTGGCGCAAAGACTCCCAAGGAAATCAACAGCCTTATATTGAACGGATTATCTGGCAAATTGTCGAATCCACAGATACCTCTTTGCTACAGTTTCGTTCTGGAGGATTGGATTCTCTTGGTGTTTCTCCTGACTATTTCTCCCTAATCAAGCGGGAAGAAAAGCGCGGTCAATTCAAGATTTATAATGGTGGTGCTAGTTACAGTACATCGTTCTTTTTCTTTAATCTCAATAAAGGAAGTAGAAAAGGTAAACCTCTAGTCGATCCGATTAAGTCTCGCTGGTTCAATATGGTAGAATTCAGACAGGCTGTTGCCTACGCCATCGATAGAGATAAAATGATTAATAATATCTTTCGGGGATTGGGGCAAACCCAAAATTCCCCCCTTTCCGTGCAAAGTTACTATTATCTTTCGCCAGAGGAGGGATTAAGAGTTTATGATTATAATCCTGAAAAAGCCAAAGAAGTGCTTAAAGCCGCTGGATTTCAATATAATAATAAAGGAGAACTATTCGATCCTGAAAGCAACCCCGTTCACTTTACCTTAATTACCAATGCTGGTAACAAAATTCGAGAAGCTATGGGATCTCAAATTAAACAAGACTTAGGTAAAATTGGCATTCAAGTAGATTTTACTCCCCTGGCGTGGAATACTTTAACAGATAAGCTGTCCAACAGTCTAGAATGGGAGAGTGCTTTGCTGGGATTGACAGGTGGAAATGAACCCAATGATGGAGCCAATGTTTGGGCACCTGAAGGTGGATTGCACATGTTCAATCAAAAACCTTTACCTGGGCAGCCTGGATTAGAAGGTCAAAACTTTGCCCCATGGGAGAATAAAATTGGTCAGCTTTATATCCAAGGAGCAAGAGAATTAGATCCAGCAAAGCGGAAAGCGATATATGATGAATCGCAGCGACTAACTCAGGAGTATTTACCGTTTATTTATTTGGTTAATCCCTATTCTATGAGTGCCGTGCGCAATCGCATTCAAGGTATTAAATTTTCTCCTCTTGGTGGAGCATTCTGGAACATTCACGAGCTGACAATTGTAGATAAGTAATTTGTTGTTAGTTGTTGGTTGTTGGTTGTTAGTTGTTGGTTGTTGGTTATTGGTTATTGGTTATTGGTTGTTGGTAAATTTCCTACTCCCCACTCCAAAAAACCCACTCCCCACTCCCCATTCCTTATGACTCAATTCTCTCGTCGTTGGTTTTTAACTTGGCTAGCCTCTGGTGCAGCAACAAGTATCCTCACTAGTTGTACTCCCGCAAAATTGACAACTAATGCGGCAGAAGTCTCTCAATTAGTCTTCGTCAATCCTAGTAATCCCACTACATTTAACTATCCGCTAAATGATTCAGCTTTCAGTGTTTTTGGCTTCCTATATGATGGATTAATTAGTGAAAATGGAGTCACCGCAGAATTGGAACCAGCACTTGCTGAATCTTGGCAAATCTCTGAAGATAAGAAGCGAATTACATTCACTCTGCGAGAAGGAATAAAATGGTCAGATGGGGAACCTCTCACTGCTGATGATGTGGCTTTTAGTTATAACGAAATTTATCTCAATGAAAAGATACCCACAGGAATTAGAGATATTCTGCGCATCGGTACTGCGGGTGTTTTTCCAGGGGTAAAAAAACTCGATCAAAGGCGAATTGAGTTTAGTGTACCGGAACCTTTTGCCCCATTTTTACGATATGCCGGAGGTATACCTATTTTACCTGCTCATGCGTTGCGGGAGTCTGTACAGACAACTGATGCTAATGGCAATGTTAAGTTTCTCTCAACTTGGGGGACTGACACTAATCCTCGCAAAATTATCGGAAATGGTCCCTATCGAATGATCGGTTATACTCCGAGCGAACGAGTAATTTTTGAGCGTAATCCCTACTACTGGCGCAAGGATGATAAAGGGAATCCTCAACCCTATATTGAGCGAATTGTTTTGCAAATTATCGAAAATCCCGATACTCAGTTACTGACATTTCGCTCTGGAGAACTCGATAGTTTTAGTGTAGCACCTGAAGGGTTTGGGTTGCTTAAGCGGGAGGAAAAGAAAGGGAAATATACTATTTATAATGGTGGACCAGATTTAGGGACTAGGTTTTTGAGTTTTAATTTGAATAAGGCTCGCAATAATCAGGGAAAGCTATTTGTCGATCCGATTAAGTCTCGCTGGTTCAACACTTTGGCATTCAGGCAAGCTGTTGCTTATGCTATAGATCGAGAAACTATGAAAAATACTACTTTCCGGGGATTGGGTGAATTGCAACATTCGCCAATTGCAGTGCAAAGTCCTTATTATTTGTCTCCAGAAAAAGGGTTAGAAACATACAAATATGACCAAGAGAGTGCCAAAAAAGTTCTGCTTGAGGGTGGGTTTAAATATAACGAAAAAGGACAGTTATTGGATAATGAGAGTAATTTAGTTAGATTTACCTTGTTGGTGAAAGCTGAGGAGAAGGTAAGGGTAGATGCTGCTGTGCAAATCCAACAAGATCTGAAAAAGATTGGGATTCAAGCTGATTTACAAGTAATCAATTTCAATGTAATTGTCGAAAAGTTACAAAGTCGGAATTGGGAGGCTTATGTTGGTGCATTTGGTGGGGGTGGAGTTGAACCGCACAACGGATTTAATATCTGGTATTCTCAAGGATCGTTGCATCAATTTAATCAAGGTATGCAACCAGGTGAGCCGCCAATTAAAGATTGGAAAGCTTCGGATTGGGAGTTGGAAATTGACAGATTATTTGAAGCTGGGGTGAAAGAATTGGATGAGAATAAGCGTAAGGAAATTTATGGCAGGTTTCAGCAAATTGTTCAGGAACAGTTGCCGTTTATTTATCTGGTGAATCCTCTTTCTTTGGAAGCTGTACGGAATCGGATCAAAAATATTAAGTTCTCTGCTTTGGGTGGAGCTTTTTGGAATTTGTATGAACTTAAAATTATGGGAAATAAGTAGGGAGTGGGGAGTGGGGGAATGAGAAAAGGAAAAATAGGAAACAACCAACAACCAACAAACTTTTAGTCAAGGTAATTATTATGACGCAAGAACTAGTAGAACTAAGATCTAGTATCTTGGAGGGAAGATATGATGATGCTTTAGCAATTCTAGATGAGTTAGATGGGATGAGTAAAAAGTCAATATTGCTGAATATTCAATCTTTTTTATCTAGATTACTAATTCATTTGATAAAAAACCAAGTTGAGCAACGCTTAACTAATTCTTGGGCTGCTTCTATTTCTGATTCTATTCGCAAAATTCAAAACTTAAATCTCAAAGAAAATAAAAAATCTTATTACATCAATATAGATGAATGGGATTCGTTGCTTGAAGATGAATTTGATGCAGCAATTGATGCGGCGAGTGTAGAAGTAATGGGTGGTAACTCCACTCCATTTCAACTTTTAGATATGGTGAATAAAACCGAAGTAATTCTCACAGCTAAAAAATTGCTAAATCTGACTTACGAACATTCACCAAAGACATTAACGGGAATTATTCGGCAAAATTTAGCTGAGTTACCAGGAGGAAACAATTGGTTTGAGGGACGGCACTAATTATAGCAACCGCTAAGGCGGTTAGGAAAATTACCCTGCACTAACTATTTTAAATATTCTTTGTTTATTAATTTTGTTTTTGTATTATTAGCATTACCCATGCTTAATTTAATTGAACCTTTCTCTAAATTTTTCAATAACAAAAAATATCTCCTAACTTCTTGAGCGCGTTTATCAAAATCTGTAAATAATGTACTTTTCATAAATTAGCTAGAAGCTGATCGCGAACATACTCAATACGAGCAATAACTTTGTTTTTAGAACTACTTGCATCAGATTGAGTATATTTTTTAAATGCTGGAGAATCTAAAAAAACAGTTGATTTTGGGACTAGATTCAGATTTTCTCTTAATGCTAGAGTAACCCCTACAGTAATAGATTCAAACTTAATTCTAGTTGTTGGTTCATAGCTTTTTTTTGTTTTTCGATAAATATGTAAAGCATCAGGAAAATATTTTTTTACAAATTCTAACATTAAATAAAACTCATTTCTCATTTCCTCAATATTGAGTAAAGTAGATTTATTTTGTTCTTCTAAATATTCATCCAAAAATTCATGAACTTTTCTCCCAGAGTAATTTTTATAATTATTTAAAAATGCAAAAAAACGCAAGACAAATTCTTGTGGATCTCTTTTATCAATTTCAGTTTTAGTAAAAGAACATAAATCTCTAAATTTTTCATCTTGTGATACTTCCTCAATTAGATCGAGAAACTTTCCTGGTTTACTTCCCCTACGTTTTTCCATTTCATTTAATTCAACACTACCAGTATTAATTCTCTCAAAAAGATCTCTTCTTACTTCTTCATCCGCTTCGTCTGTTAATTGAATCATTCTGATAGTAGTTCTCTTAAAACGTCTTTGACGCGGTGGCGGTAAGTCTTTAAAAGTAAACCCATTAAGAGTTTCTAATTTTTCAAGATTATTTAATTTAAGTTCATTATTAATAAACCTATCTAAAGTACGAATACGTTGTGTACCATCTATAATTTCTAAACGGGATGAATCCGTAGACTCTGATATATCAGCAACAAAAATATAAGGTATTGGTAAACCTAACATTACAGATTCAATAAATTTTGATTGCCTATCTTCATCCCAAGCCATTTCTCGTTGGTAGTCTGGAATAAATAATTCATTTTTATCTTCATCTATTCGATCTAAATATTTTTGAACAATTACTTCGATAGGGTATTCTAAAGTGTTGTAGTCAACCCGCTTCCTTTTGTCACGAATTTCTGCTTCCGCATTTTCTTTGCGTTCATCTGTAATTTCTAATTGACTTACCATGTTTGATAATTTATTTGAGTGAATATTTAAAATTATAGATTTTGGGATTGAGTTATAGCAACCGCCACAGTGGTTAAGACATTCTCAGCTAGAAAATTTTAACAAGTGGCTCTAAGCCACTTGTCCTAACACGGGCGACTGCTATCCTATCCAAATAACTAATAACTAACAACTAACAACTAATATTAATTGATATCATTTTTATTAACCTTACCGCTTTCTGTCTGTGGCTGCCCAAATTTATCAGAAGATGACACTGCTGCTTTAGGAATCTCAATAACTGGTCTGTTTACTGCAATCATTAAGGGTTCCGTTGTAGCTGCTGGTGGTGTAACTTTAGCCTGTTGCAGTGCAAATTGAGAGCCGGGGAAAATTCCTGAGAAAGCACCCACAAACACAGCCGCGATCGCAGCACCACCCCAGAGTGTGGCATATTTTATCCTGCGGCGGTTAATACGACCAAAAACCCGCCCGACTATTTCTTGAGTAGAAATTTCAGTAGATGGCACCGGTAGCTTATGGAAACCCCCACGTATCTTGAGGAGTCTGGCGTACAACCGCTGCATCTCCGGTTCCCTCGCCAACCATTCCTGCACGGTTATCCGCTCGGCTGCGGTAACCTCACCATCAATGTAGGCACTTAGTAATTCAAAGCGATCGCGCTGTAAGCTATCCATTTCTCTAGCTGCTTCCGGTCTGGATTGTTGAGGAACGTTAAAATTGGAATTCATCTTTAGAACAACACCGATTCATCACAAGCGCCGGGTAGAATACCCTTTTATATATTTCATCATAATGGAAATTAACAATCGCCAAAGAAAACAATTTATTAAGAGGGGTCACCAACTCGATTATGATTCCAAATAGGTTTGGAGTTGAGACTGTAGCCTCGCTCTTGCCCTAGCAATTCTCGACTTGACTGTTCCCAAGGAGACACCAGTAATTTCCGCAATTTCCTCGTAAGGCATCCCTTCGATTTCTCTGAGGACAATAGTAGTGCGGAAAACCTCTGGCAAATCTGCGATCGCATCTCGTAGCTGCTCGTAAAACTCTCGCGTCGTCATATCTTCGTCGGGGCTTGGGCTGTCAGAGGCGATTTCCCAATCCATATCCCCATCATCCATGTGACGTGGCGCATCTAGCGAGAGGGGGGGAGCTACCCGTTTGCGTTTCCGCAGCTCATCATAAAAGAGATTAGTGGCAATCCGGCTCAACCAACCCTGAAACTTAACAGGTTCATTAAGTTTACTGATGTTACGGTAAACCCGAATCCATACTTCTTGCGCCAAATCCGCTCTATCTTGCCAGTCGGGTGCTAAATGGTACAGAATTTTATCCACATGAGACTGATACCGACGGAGCAGTTCGGCAAAAGCGACGCGATTGGGGCTAATCCCCTCCTGACAGCGCAAAATCAGATCGTAATTGCAGAGTTTTTCAGGCTGCACTACTGGTACTTGAGGAACTGCTACCTCAAACGTTGTCGTTGGCCAGGGTATAGAATTAGGCATAGGTGGAATGGGTGTAAAACATCCTTTCCTATCCCAGACGCTTGAGTTTCTACAGAGTTCCCGCCAAGCAAGGCAATTTTTGAGGTTTTGTTTTCGCCAGTCCCCGAAACAGGATCTGGTTACTTAACCATTATCGCTCTTAAGAATCCCAGGTCTTCCCCACACGGGGATTCTTAAGACATCAAGCGCCTGAATATCCTGATAAATCAGGTTCATCCCAGCATATTCAAGTTGCTGCACCGTGACTTGAGTGAAGACTTTCTCGATCTCCTTCAATTTCCAGAATACCTTATCTTATAACTAGTAACTTCAGTTAATCCATGAAGCTTTCCCTCCCCAGTCAGTATAACTTCCTCGATCGCTTCTTTCGACTAACCCTCGCCAACGTTGTCTCTAACATCATAGTGCCGCTGTCAGGTTTAATTAGTGTGGCTTTCTTAGGACACCTAGAAGAAATCCGTCATTTAGCAGGAGTTGCCCTCGCTGCCATCTTGTTTGATTACATCTACTTCCTTTTTAACTTTTTACGGATGGGAACCACTGGGGTGACCGCTCAAGCGGTTGGACGCGATGACCGAGAAGAAATGCTGCGAGTAGTACTGCGGAATGGATTAGTGGCTTTGGGCTTAGGTACGGCAATCTTGATGTTGCAATACCCTATCCGAGAACTGTGGTTTGCCATAGTCAGTGCTACTCCAGAAGTCAAAGCTTCAGGGATTGACTATTTCAACGTCCGAATTTGGGGAGCACCTGCGGTTTTGCTGAATTGGGTTCTCATTGGTTGGCTGTTGGGACGAGAAATGAGTGGCAAGGTGTTGCTGATGTCTGTAGTGGGCAACGGTGCTAATGTGGCGTTCGACTACCTCTACATTGTCCGCTGGGAGTGGGCAAGCACGGGAGCTGGAATTTCTCAAGCTCTAAGTCAATATTTGATGTTGTTAGTAGGGCTAGTTTTGGCAAGTCAAGACATCCAGTTCAAAGAGTTACAAACAGCATTTCAACAGCTTTGGGATTGGTTAGCCTTTAAATCTGCTTTTACCCTCAACGGCAATATTTTTGTCCGGTCTTTAGCCAATATGACTACCTGGGCTGCTTTCGGTAATCTCAGTGCGCTAATGGGGACAATGGTGCTTGCAGAAAATGCTTTACTATTGCAGATAATATTGCTAAGTGTATTTTTGGTGGAGGGAATTGGTTTTGCTACCGAAACCCTGACTGGCAACTTTAAAGGTCAGACAGCTAACGACCAATTTATCCCCTTATTGCAGGTGGCAGTAGGAACCAGCCTGTCGGCAGGACTTTCCATAGCGGCAGCCTGCATCCTTTTTCCTGAAACTATCTTTGGCTTATTATCTGACCATACTGAAATTATCGAGCCAATTAAAGTTTACGTTCCTTGGTTAATCCTCGTTTTAGGATGTCAGGCTATTGCTAGTACCCTCGATGGGTACTTCGGAGGTTTAGCGGAAGGTGAACCTATCCGTAACGCCAGTTTATACGGTGCTTTATTGGGATTTGCACCCTTAGCGGGCTGGGCATGGCAAGCTCATAGTAACCAGATTTTGTGGCTGGCTATGTCGGGGTTTATGGTAACTAAAATGGTGGCGATCGCCGTTCAAGTGCCAAGCACATTTCAGCATAATAGTGAAGCGATCGCCTCTCTGGATTAATTTTACTTTTTCCGATTATGAATCTACCCTCATCGAGCCGACTACAGTTAACGCCAGACTTGAATATCTGCCGCATTTTAAACGGAATGTGGCAAGTATCTGGCAAGCATGGAGCAATTGACTCCACCAGCGCTATTCAGACTATGTTCGATTATATAGATGCTGGTTTCACCACTTGGGATTTGGCAGATATTTACGGTCCAGCAGAAGATTTTATCGGTCAGTTTCGGCATCAACTAGCTACAACCCGAGGACAAGAAGCTTTATCTAATATTCAAGCCTTCACCAAATGGGTGCCAAAACCCACTCCTATGACTAAGCAGTTTGTTGAGGAGCAAATTAATATTTCCCGCCAAAGGATGGGAGTTAAAACTCTCGATTTATTGCAATTTCACTGCTGGAGATACCAGGATAACAACTATCTGGATGCCCTCAAGTATTTGTCAGAACTTCAGGTAGAGGGCAAAATCAAGCACATTGGCTTAACCAACTTTGATACCGAACACTTGCACGAGATTGTTGAGGCTGGAATTAATATCGTTTCCCATCAGGTACAGTTTTCTCTTCTCGATCGCCGTCCGGAAGTGAACATGATACCATTATGTCTGGAAAAGAATATCAAGCTATTCACCTATGGCACTCTCTGCGGTGGCTTTTTATCAGAGAAGTTTTTGGGACAACCCGAACCTCAAGCAGAACAGCTTTCTACCGCTAGCTTGAAGGAATATAAAATCACTATTGATAAATGGGGTGGTTGGGGCTTATTTCAAGAATTGCTGAGTGTGCTGTCTTCTATTGCTGCCAAACATGGAGTTAGCATTTCTAATATTGCAGTTCGCTATATCCTCGATAAACCTGCGGTAGCTGGGGTTATTGTTGGTGCGAGGTTAGGGATATCAGAGCATTTAAAGGATAATGCTAGGGTATTTAATTTGCAGCTAGATCGAGAAGATAGCGATCGAATCAATGCTGTGTTGGAGAAATCACATAACTTGTATGAGTTAATCGGTGATTGTGGCGATGAACTCAGATAGGAGAAGATTGTGTTTTTTCTGTAAGAACATAATTTTTCATTGATAAATATGCTGCTTCCGCTAGTTGGCGTTTTTCGGGAGTGAAATCTTTGCTCAGAAAATTACGACTCGTTAATTGAGGGTTAGGTACAACTCCAGCAGGAACCATGTCCTGGTTACTAAGAATTTCTTTGGCAGTTTTAACGTAGAAATTGTTTCCAGTTACATATAAATAAGCTTTTAACTCCCAGATAGAATTAAATTGAAACGGATCGATAATTTTTTCGGCTCTAATTATTGGTCCAGTATCTACGCCTTCATCAATGTAATGTATAGTTACTCCAGCAGCTTCCCTAAACTTGTCAATGTCTTTGAGAATAGCAATGTTTTCGAGAGGGTAAATTCCTCTTGCATAAGGCAAAACTGCTGGGTGGCAATTTATTATGCGTCTCTGGCTAATTTCTATCCACCAGGTTTTGAGGATTTGCTCTTGATAAGAAAAAAAATAAGGTTGGGAATTTTTACAGGTTTCTTTCAACCAGTTTTTAGCAGATTCTCCATTAAGATTACGACCTAAAAAAATCGTTTGATGGTAGTCTGTAATCGAGTATTTAGGAATTCCAAATAGACGGATTGCAGCTTCCACTATCTCATCAAAATCCGGATATAATGAAAAAAGATCCCTAGAAATTTCATCATTCAATTTGGCTCCTGCATATTTGGCATGAAATTCCTTTCTTTGTTGAATAACTTTATCTGATGGACGATCTTCTCTAACTAATATTCCTTTGAAGTTTGGTAAACCATCAAAATTTTCAATCCACTTAGATGCTAAATAACAACATAAAATGTTTGTATCGATTAGCAAATAAAAATCTTTCATTTTACTTTTTTTTATTATGTGAGATAAATGTTTTGAATCGTGTATAAGTTGAAACCTAGATTATAATTTGCTTTTTGTAAACCCTAGCGCTCTCATTTTGACAAACCGTAGCATCAATCTCATATTTAGGTTGTGCAGTTGAGACATCCCTCTCAATTTTAACTTTAATCAAGTCACCAGCTTTGAGTTTTAGGGGTTTTTCAAATAGTTTAATATATATAACTCGCCAATTGGTTTTTTGTCCCAGACTATCAATAACTGTTTCTGGATCTACCCACAGGTTTATGTAGAAAATAAATCCATCAAATAAGCTTGGTTTTTGGATAAAAAATTCTAGATTTTTCTCATCTATCATCACCAAATCTTCTGCAAAAACTATATTTTCAAATTCTTGTGGTTCTGCAATCAGATTATGTACAGGAAAATTATAGGTTACATAAGTTCCTGGTTTAGAAAAATTCCAATCATTACCTCTGTTGATTACATTTTTTAAAATTAAGTTAAGAAACAAATTAACGATTTGTTTCTCTGGGGAAAGTTTCAATGGCGATACAGGAGCTATTTTCGTAATGCACTGGTAGGGAATAAACTGTGCATCTGACTTTAAAAATCGTCTTTTAGCATCATTAACCGCTAGCACCATACCTTCCCAACTACCTATAGCTCCAACAATTTCATGTACCAATATATCGCATCTTTCTTCTATCTCTACATCTAGTGAAAGTCCTTGATAAATTTTAATCTTTTTTTCCAGCTTAAGTTCTTTTAGGAGTTTTTTTGACTGTGCGAAACTTTTTTCATTTTCTTCTGTTGTATAAATTTTTTGAACTCCTGCCTCTACACAAATTTTGGGTAAAAATAATGATTTGCCAGTGCCAATTTCAACAGCTATTTTGTCTTTAACTTTATTAAAAATTACTTTTCTATAGGCTTGCTTTCGGATTGCATCATTTTCGATAAAATCATAAATTGTATTTTCATATAGTTGATTGTATTCATGGATAGAATTTGTCTTCTCATGGGGACTTAAGAAGACAAAATTTCTGTTTTGGAAGAATTTTAAAATGTCTGATAAAACAGTCATAGTCTTAACTAAATTCCTAAATACCTACAATCATCCTTACTGTCACTGGTTCGCCATCTAAACCAAATTGCTCCTTACTATAGTCAATGGTGTCTGGATCTACATAAGTTCCAAAGATGCGATCAAAGAACGTGAACATAGCACATAAGTTCTTACCATCTGGATAATAGTGATGTACAGCATGAAAGTTAGGTGTATTATAAACCCACTCCACTATCCTCATCCAAGAGTTCCGTTTTACATTGAGATGTATCCAATTCAAATTAACCGTGTGATGCAGCACCACAAAAATCATAACTTCTGGCGGAATAGATAACAGTGGAAACCAAATAAATACGAATTTGAATAAAAACTGACTGGTAAAACTTGTTCTTTGTCCAGATAACCACCATAACGGAAGTGACTCAATCGAATGATGCCAGTGGTGGGCAAGCCAGAGAAATTGATAGCTGTGCATTGCCCTATGTATTACATAGTAAGTAAGGTCTGATACAAGATAAGCAATTATTAGTCTGAGCCATAAGGGTAAGGATAATATCCATATCAAGATTAGTGACTCCTTAATCAAGGGTGAAGCTATTAGTTTGATGACTGGGGCAAAAAGATAGATGAGAACAGTAGTAAAAGCTATTGATATTACTGCTGCTCCAAAATCTTTGAGAAATCTAGCTTTGTATTCGATTCGGCTTAAAGGGGTTCGGATTTCCCATATCCACAGAATAGCACCTGAAATAAAAATTATTGACAAGTTTATTACTAAGTCTCTCATCATTGACCTCACTGTTAAGGACTTTCAAACTTCTACTTAACAATCTTGTTTCACCAACCGCAAACCAACCGGAGCTAAAATCGCATTCCGACTTTGGGGTTTTACAGACTGGTTATCCGCTAATTTGAATTGATAGTTAAATACGATAGTTGCCAAAATTAGATTCATTAAATACAGAGCTAATTCATCTCCAATACAACTCCGAATCCCACCACCAAACGGCATAAATTCATAGGCAGAAAATTGACGATCAATAAAACGTTCTGGCTTAAACTTGTTCGGTTCTGGATATAAATTTTCTTGTCGATGCAGTAGATAATTACTGATAGAAACTATATTTCCCGGTTGTAATTCGTAACCTCCTATTTCAGTGGGTGTTTTAATACCGCGAGGCAGAATAAACATTGTAATCGGATACATTCGTAGAGTTTCATTGCAAACAGCAGTCAAATAGGGAAGACGATAAAGACTAATTGGTTCGGAACAGTCCCCTGAGTTTTCTATTTCTTGAAGCAGTTTTTCCTGAATTTCTGGATTACGGTAAACGCAGTACCACGACCAACAAATTGCAGCAGTAGTCGATTCATTTCCTGTGGATAATAGTAATAACAAGTTATCCAGTATTTCTACATCAGTTAGGGGCTGTCCCTGTTCGTCACGAAACAACATCATTAGGGACAGCATATCTGTTTTATCTGGCTCTAGATAAGTCCGACGTTCTGCTATTTCAGCATAAATTAGTTGTTCTATTTGCTGCCGTGTTTGGAGAAATTTCTGCCCTAAGTTTCTCTTGCCTAAAACTTTGGGGAAAAACCTTAACAGGGGAAACCCTGTCGTTTTAGCTGCAAACAAATTCAACAGAGAAACTATCAGATTTTTCAGATGTTGATAGCGCTCTTTTTGAGCAGAACCAAACAAAATTTCGATGAGAACTTGCAGTGTAATATCCTGTGCAACTTCCCAAGCCAAAAATGGTTGGTTCATTGGTAACTGCTGCATCACTTGGTGGGTGACATCGCAAATTAATTTTCCGTAATCGCGTACCAGTTTTCCGTGTAGAGGAGGCATCAATATTTTACGCAAAATTTGGTGGCGATCGCCTTCGCTTGTCGCTACTGAATTATTGCCAAATATTGCTGTTAATTCTCCAGGAAACGAGACGATTCCTAAATGTTTATCCCGATTTTCGATAATTTGTTGAGCAGCTTGGGGAGTATAAAACATCATCAGAGGACTTCCCCAATCTATTCCTTTTGCCCAAAAAGCTTCAGGATGACTTTCAAATGCTCTTTCCCAGTAGCCAATAGGAGCGAGAATTAACTCAATTCTCTGCCACCATGCGGGAGTTTTCAAACTTTCAACTTGTTTCACAAATTAACTAGAGTAATCTTCTAATTTTCCTTCTCTGACCGTATCCAATGTAAAGCAATGGAACCCACCACCAAAAAGTCGTCGATGCCTGTGCCTGACTGGAATAGGTGTAAAACCATGCTTCTCTAAGGTTGTCATCAGTTCGGGAAACAAGGAGTTAACAATTACTTTTTCCTCATCCACCGATAAAATATTTAAGTCAATATATTTGGTGGTCAAAATCAACTCGTCATCCTCATATTGAGGAAAAATATTCTCCGTTGGTTCTGGAGGATAAATGATATCCCATTTTTGCAAGAATTCTGGCAGTTTATCTAGAAATTGGGGGTGGCGCAACAACAATTTACCTGGTCTTAAAGGCAGAATAATACTATCAATATGATTGTCGGTCAACTGAAAAATCTTGTGTAATCTGAATTTATCCCCCAAATGTCGCTCCAACCACTGAAATCCTAACCAATGATTTTCTGTCGCCACATTGACGATAATATCTTTGCCCAAACGGATACATTGGGCACCATCAATCATCATCTCATGTCCGACATCAAACTCTGAGGTGTTTTGAGTGTAAATATTTTCCACACAGGGGGTGCGATCGCTTGACACATAAGACATATCAAAAGAGCGATCGGTCATTATTGGTCTGGGCATGGTCGTCCATTTTGCCCCTTGATTAAAATAATGATAAAATATCGGCTTTAACAAATCATTCTCGAAATACCTAGCTCTGATTTGAGGAGGCGTTTCAATAATTTCGTTACCAATGATTATCGCTTGGTCGCGCACATTTAAGGCGGGAATGCAAGTCGCCTCCCAATAAGGAGTTGTAAACTTGATGGGATGACTCAACGTCATAGGTTTGTGGACTTTTACCCCTAACCCTTCTAGAGTGCTGACCAATTCCTCGACATCCTCTGTTAACTCTTCGAGATATTTTTTCCCCAGTTTCCTGGTTGAAGAGGTTGCTTGAGCGATCGCCGCGCTCGGATCATTGGACTTCTCGTAATGGGGATACCAAAATGTAGCGTAAGCCACATCGTGAAAAAACAGCTTGAAAGATAGTTCCAAGTCTTGGGTATTGTAATTAATCGGCGAACCCACGATAACTTCTTTCAATGGAGACCATTCGTCAAAGCTGTTTAGCATTTATTTACATTTCCGGTTTCTTGAGATCGACTGACTTCAATTTATCCTACAATCCTGCCTCTTTTTTTTTATACCACAAGATGTCCTGTTTTTGTCAATCATTTTTCAAATTTTAAATAACTTAACAAAATCAAATATGAAACCTACCCACACCCCACACCTTATACAAATCTGACATTGCCAACTATCTAACCATAGTACCTCGTGATACTCTCCACTCACTATAAGCAATCA
>NZ_JAMZMM010000363.1:0-4875 GCF_024178385.1 Limnofasciculus baicalensis BBK-W-15
CCATTTTCACTTCGGTTGCAAAGAAAGGGAAAGAGCCTTTTGCCAAAGCAGTTTTTTAACAATAAACTGACAGCGGAAATGGCAGGATCTTCCTCCTTTAGATGGATCTGCTATTTTTAATAAGAATCTGATCGAGAATCGGTCATTTTTCGCCGCAGCTTTTTTCAGCTTTCCAATATCGAATAAAGGAGCAGTAGGCTTTTCATCGCTCAATTGTTCCTTCAATGTTTGACCAGGTAGAATTGTACTTGGGGCTTGAGATACCTCATCTTTTCCTGGAATAACTCGAATCAATCGCCTTCCGTTATTTTCAAAATCACTGATCAAACTGTCTTTCCAGTCTACCTCAATCACCGCATCTGGAGATTTATTCTTAATTTCCAGTGCTAGGTTTTTGAACTCCTCAACCTTGTATGTATCTGGAAAAGAAAATTTGATATTGACTAAATCATTAAGATTACTTTCTTCCATTTGTTGATTCAGATAGTCTGAATCAGTTTGAACTATCACTCGAGCGTCTAATGCTTGGACTGCTTTGTTAAACACTAAAGTGACAACAATCGTATAAACAGTCAAAATCAGGATATTGTAAGCAAGTTCTTGAGCAATTTCCATTAATAGATGACTCCTAATAAATTAACGAATTTTCTTGAAAAAACGGAAACATTAATCATCATTAACCGAGGCAGAATCCTGGAACCAGCCACGTCGCCAGAAGAAGAAACAGAGTGTTGCCGCTACCGCAATCATCATACCCCAACAAGTATAGTATCCCCAAGGCCACTTTAGTTCTGGCATATACTCGAAATTCATCCCGTAAACGCCAGCTATAAACGTCATCGGGATAAAAATAGTAGAGATTACGGTTAATACCTTCATAATTTCATTCATCTTGTTGCTCATGGCGGATAGATAAACATCCATCAATCCCGATGCTAATTCTCGATAAGTTTCCAGGATATCCAGTACTTGAATAGTGTGATCGTAACAGTCTCGCAGATAAATTATCACATCAGAACTAATCAGTCCGCTATCTGCTTTTGTCAATGAATTAATCGCATTCCGCAGAGGCCAAATATAGCGACGCAATGCTAATAATTCTCGCTTAACAGCATAAATCTTTTTCAGTGTTTTGTGACTAGGTTTGAGAATAACTTCATCTTCTAATGCAGCGATTCGCTCCCCATAGTCTTCCAAGACAGGAAAAAATCCATCAATTACAGCATCAATCAGGGCGTAGGCGAGATAATCAGCTCCAGTCTTGCGCACATTACCTTTATTGAAGAGAATGCGATCGCGCACTGCTTCAAAACAATCTCTTTGTGGCTCTTCTTGTACACTTAAGAGATAATGTTGCCCTAACACGAAACTGACTTGCTCAATCCAGAAGCCATCTTTATTCGGTTTTGGCATCACCATCTGAACCAGAATTAGGAGGTGATCTTCATATTCTTCAACTTTTGGACGTTGGGGAACATGTACGATATCTTCTAACACCAATGGATGTAATCCAAATACTTCACCCAATCTTTGTAATATATCTTCACTACCTAACCCACTAACATCAACCCAAGACACCGATTCGGTATCCAGGTAGTCGATACATTCTTCCGGCGTAGACAGTTTAACAGAAGTAGAGTTGGCTTCATTATAGTCAATCAAGAAAATCTCAGGTGGTGTCGCATCTGCTTCAATAATCAACGTCCCCGGTGTACTACCAGGTTGATCGTAGAAGTAGTCAAATAAATCTTCTTTGTCTGCTTCCGCTTCTGTTACTAATCTTGAACGTGGGAAATGTGTTTGTGTCATGTTCTTTATTTCTGCTTGGTACTAGATTAGCATGGCAACAATCCGCGATCGCACTTCTGTAGTAGCATATTAGGATAGAGTAACAGATCGTGACGCTCGTTCCGACGCGCATTACCTCGCTACGGCTACCACTGACGCTAACACCCT
This sequence comes from Limnofasciculus baicalensis BBK-W-15, assembly GCF_024178385.1. GTDB lineage: Bacteria > Cyanobacteriota > Cyanobacteriia > Cyanobacteriales > Coleofasciculaceae > Limnofasciculus > Limnofasciculus baicalensis. Next base: position 1,957 of record NZ_JAMZMM010000363.1, read on the forward strand.
GAGTCGGAAGTAGGAATTGGGGAGTGGGGAAGAGGAATTTTTATTACAGTAAGGAGTTGTGAAGATGACACAAGTAATTAAACCACAAACAACAACCCTTTACGATCGCGATCTAGCTCTTTGGATTAAAGGTACAATCGGTCAATTAAAAGCGCGTAATTTTGAAGAGTTAGATATTGAAAACTTAATTGAGGAATTAGAATGTTTGGCCCGAAGAGATAGACGAGAATTAGAAAGCAGTATCGCTACCCTCCTAGAACATCTGCTGAAACGCTGTTACGTTAAGAGTGAGTACGATTACAATGGATGGGAAGAAACTATAGAGCGATCGCGTTTTGAGATTAAGCAACTGCTGAAACAGTCTCCCAGCCTGAAATGCCATGCTAACAATCCTGAATTATTTGAAGAGTTATACCGTTATTCTCTGCGAATCCTACGGAAAAATACAGATTACAATCGTCTAAACTTTCCAGAGACATGGCAATTTAGTCAAGCTATAGATGATCTACTTAACGTGAATTTTTGGGAGTAACAAAAATAGGATGGTGACAAGATGAAAGATAGGTCAAACCGAACTAAAGAAAAATCCGCTTCCCCACTCTTAAGTTGCTACGAACAGGATTATTATCTATGGTTGGAGCAAACAGCTAGGCAAATTGATGAGGCGCGGTGGGATGAATTAGATATATCTAATCTGGTAGAAGAAATTAAGGATATGGGAAGAAGTGAAAGGCGATCTATTGAAAGTAACCTAACTGTTGTTTTCCTGCACCTACTTAAGTACAAATACCAGCCAACTCACCGGAGTAATAGCTGGCTTTCCTCAATTATCGAACATCGCATTAGGATAAGAAAGCAACTAAAAGAAAGTCCCAGCCTGAAACCTTATTTAGAACAAGTTTTTGACGAATGCTACGCCGATGCCCTAAGATTTGCCATAGTGGAAACTGGTTTACCTCTAAACACTTTTCCTCCTGCCTCACCTTTTACTTATGAAGAAGTTATTAACCTAGACTACCTACCAAACGACGAAAATCATAACACGATCTAGATAGTGCGATCGCGTTAGCGTTGGCGAAGTGAGGCGTTAGCCCAGGGCGTGCAGCAAGCAGATCGCACTGGCACTGTAATGTAGTAGCATATTAAGACTATTGCTATCCTTGAGACAGTATGCCGAATGACTGGCCCATAATTTACTAGATCCTAGGTTACACTTATATTCTTAGCGTAATTTTGAGCAATGATATTAACCAACAACCAACAACCAACAACCAACAACCAACAACCAACAACCAACAACCAACAACTAATCCACCAAATCAGGAAAAACTTCCCGCACCGCCGGATGAACTAACTTATGATTATGTACATTCACCCCCTTCGCCAAGACAGGATCTAAATCAAAAGCATCTATCCCCCGCGCCGCCAACTTTAAAACATAAGGTAAAGTACTATTATTCAAAGCTTGAGTAGCCGTCCAAGGTACAGCCCCCGGCATATTTGGTACACCATAATGGACAACACCCTCCTCTATATAAGTAGGATTTGTATGAGATGTTGGTCTTACTGTCTCAATACAACCACCTTGATCCACCGCCACATCAATAATTACCGATCCGGGTCGCATTTTCTGTACCAAATTCCGAGATACTAAAATAGGGGCGCGACGACCTAAAACTAAAACCCCACCTATTAGTAAATCAGCTTGGGGAACTATCGCTTCAATTTGGGGAGAGTTACTATAAAGCAATTCCACTCTCGAACCAAATAGAGTTTCTAAATAAGCTAAACGATCCACATTTACATCCAGAATCTGGACTTTAGCACCCATTCCCACCGCCATCCGCGCTGCTTCCGTACCCACAATCCCACCACCGAGAATTACTACATTTCCCGATTGTACCCCCGGCACACCCCCTAAAAGGAGACCCCTGCCCCCTTGTTGGCGTTCCAGAAATCTCGCGCCAAACTGGATCGAAAGACGACCTGCGATAATACTCATAGGAGTAAGTAGCGGTAAGCGACGATCCGGGAGTTCCACAGTTTCATACGCGATCGCAGTTACGCCACAATCAATCATATATTCCGTTAAAGGACGATCCGCTGCTAAATGAAGATAAGTAAATAGCAACTGTCCCTTTTGCAGAAACTGATATTCTGGCGATAGGGGTTCCTTTACCTTCACCACCAAATCTCGATTCCAAGCCGCCGCCGCTGAAGAAACAATAGTTGCGCCCGCCTCCTGGTAATCCTCATCACTAAAGCCTGAGCCTGCACCCGCACTGCTCTCCACCCAAACTTGATTACCCGCTTCCGATAATATCCGGACACCAATCGGACTCAATCCCACCCGAAATTCCCGGTCTTTCGTTTCTTTTGGTACGCCGATTTCCATTGCTTCCCCTTTTGAGCCACCACTCCTGATTTTAACCGTTAAAATAAGTAAAGATTTGTAACTTATTCGCTACGAGAGGCTTTGACACTATGGCACAACCACAACCCACCACAACTCCCCGTGCAGAAGAACCCAAGTTCGGTTTCAACGACTATTCAGAACGCTTGAACGGTCGAGCTGCTATGCTTGGTTTTACCATTATGGTGGTCATTGAGTATTTGACAGGTCAAGGACTGCTAACCTGGCTAGGCTTACAATAGACATCTCCCAAAATTAGGTTTTTGTCCTGACAGTGCAAGGCTTCCAGAATCTTTTTAGGAGATGTCTAATAGGAAACAGAGGCAATATGTAGGTTGGGTCGAGGGAACGAGACCCAACTTGTGCCAGAAAAATCTATTTTATCCATCAGCTATAACCAGTAGGGTGTGTTAGCGCAGCGTAACGCACCATCGTAGCTTGGCTGCATAAGCCAGTAGGGTGTGTTAGCGCAGCGTAACGCACCATCGTAGCTTGGCTGCATAAGC
>NZ_JAMZMM010000363.1:4975-6172 GCF_024178385.1 Limnofasciculus baicalensis BBK-W-15
CCTAAACTAGCAGACTGAGCAAGAACATAGCGAAGTGTGATAAAATATAGAGAAAGATAGAGAATCAGGACTGTAATTGTTCCTAGTTAAATTGGACACCGATCGCATAACCTGAAATTAGATTAAATATCCTAGTTAAATCGACTAAGTAGCACCTGTGATGAATGCTTTGTTGCCTCGGTTTTTGAAGGTAGCTTACCGCAAGGAACCAATTTCTAGCTTTGTCGTCATTGTCGGCAGCGTAGACGCAGTAATTGGTGGTGTCGGCGAAAGCTGGTCGCTCCTGAGTTTTGGAGTGATGATGGTAATGCTAGCCATTATTTTGCGCTGGTGGCAAAGTCAGCGCAAAGAATCTCAACTCGCAGAACAACCCGTTACCCGTTTCCTCCCTCCCGCTTCTTCTCGTCCACCATTACCCTTGATGACACCGATTAAACGTCAGCCACCTCGATAAATTAAGAAGTAAAAGGTAAGAGGTAAGGAAAAAACAAGCAATTAGTAAGATTATCTAAAATCTAATCTTACCTCTAGCCTCTAACCTCTAGGAGGTTAAATGTAACTAAAAAAAATATCTAATATTTAATTTTATTGTCTCTTGTTTCTTAGCTTAATATTTAATCTTTCTCTTACCCCTTCCTTGAAATTAAATTGCTGAAATCTCAAAGAAGTATGAGCAATACTGCGATCGCACCCTCCTTAAAAATTGGCGAAGTTGCCAGTCAGAGCGGCTTATCTGTCAAAACCATTCGCTATTATGAAGAGATTGGTTTACTTGCACCAATCGTAACTCGTGCTGAATCTGGCTACCGCATGTTCACCCATCAGGTACTCCATCGATTAGCATTTATTAAAAGGGCGCAATCTCTGGGACTGAGCCTCAGTGAGATTCAAGAAATTTTAGGAGTATACGACTCAGGCAATTTGCCTTGTGATTCAGTAAAGGAACATTTAGTCAATAAAATTGAAGATATCGATCGAGAAATTACCGACTTGGAAACCCTTAAGTCTAAACTATTGAGCCTCCTTTCACACTGGCAAGCAAAACCACCCCTCGCTCGGATTACTCAGACGATTTGCCCAAATATTCAACAGTGAAATACCTATTTGGTTGTTGGTTATTGGTTATTGGTTATTGGTTATTGGTTATTGATTATTGGTTATTGGTTATTGGTTATTGGTTATTGGTTATTGGTTATT
>NZ_JAMZMM010000364.1 GCF_024178385.1 Limnofasciculus baicalensis BBK-W-15
CCCCTAACCTCTAACGCCCAGCCCCTAACCTGTTTCAAAATAGGTAACTGAATCCCGGCAATACCCATAAATTCCTTACCCTAAAGTTATGCGATCTACCCTCAAGACGCTACCATCGACTAACCTATTAGAGGATTTACCTCTAGGCTCTACGCCAGACTCAATCCAACTGGATAATATAAAAACCCAGTTAGATTTGGTTTTACTGGGGCTAGAAGCCCTAGCAGGCATTGGCTCGGAGGAAATGCTTCAGGCTGCTACTGACTTAAAATTAGAGTCAATGGTATCAGATCGCGTGGGATTGTGGCGTTTGCGTCAGTCTAACCCCATGCGCAAAAGTTCCGGAGGGCGCAAAAAGCTAGATGTGGAAGAAGCGCGATCGCTAGTTCTCATTATCTGCTATCTGGCGAAACAGCATCAAGAGTTAATCCGCCGTGCTGTGACACTTTTGGAACAAATGGCGGAACAAAATAGCCCACCCCACCGCGCCGCCTTGTTAGGCGATTACCTAGACAAATTCAGCAACACCTACCAGGATCGTATGGAGGAAGGAGAAAATGTATCGCCAAATTTATTAAATCAGTTAGCGCTTAAATTATTAATCGATCTCCTATTTTATAGTAGCCCCAACGGTCATCGCCGACTCTGGCTGGCATTGTTGGGTAAGTTATCTTAGTTGTTTGAATAACCAATAACCAATAACCAACAACCAATGACAAACTCAGTTATCAAACGCTACACTCCACCCACATGCACCCTAGAAATTACAGCCAAAAGCTCACCACTGTCTCGCTGGGTGGGGCAATCTGTGGTAAAAGATTTACAATTTGAACTGCGGTTTGACGATCCGAGAAAATCAGATGAGAGTCGGATTGGCGTGCGGGGCGATCGCACGGGGTTAGAAAAATTGTGCGATGCTGTAACTACCTATGTTCAGGACTTTCTCCTTTCTTCGTCGAGCCAATTACCCTTGTCAAATTTCATGAGTCATGGTAATGAGGAGGGTGAAAGTCTCGGGAATTTATTAACTCTAACTCTATCCGTTAATAGATCGGAATCTGTCATCTCTCCCTCCTCAGAAGGAGCAGATATGTCAGATGACAGTCCAGATTTATACTCTAAATCGGAAACCAGCAAACTGCGAAAATTCCCAGGACAAATTTATTTATCACCTAAAGGCTTAGTTAGCCATAATTTATTTTTAGGTCAACTTGCTAATGAGGAATCGGGACCTGTTGTAGAATTGAGTGTTCTGCAACTGTTTGACTTAGCTACTGCTTTGGATGAATATGCCACTCAAATGGTAGCTTTGCCCAATCTTAAACAGACTCGTCAGCCCAAAACTCCACCTGCTTGGTCTTGGATAGCAGCATCTATGATATTAGCGGTAGGAGTCACCGCGACTACACTGAAATGGCGGAATCAGCCTAAATCTACTCAGCAAGCGGCAGCACCCCAAGCTCAACAGCCGACTCCAACACCAACCATTGCCCAAGCACCAATCCCGTCTCCGCCTTCTCCCCTGCCAACTCCAATAACACCAACTCCGATAGCTTTAGCACCGAAAATTCTGCCACCGATTCCAGTACAGCCGCCAGGGGTTCCCCTCCCCAATTCAACTCCAGTCCCCCAAGCTCAAAATCAAGCCCCTCAACGCCAAGGTATTGCTATTCCGGGTGGGCAACCTGCTTCTCAAACTGTACAGACTGGAAAAGTTCCCACACTTGGGCAAAATACACCCCCTAGACAAGTCCCCACACTTGGGCAAAATACACCCCCTAGACAAGTCCCCACACTTGGGCAAAATACACCCCCTAGACAAGTTCCCACACTTGGGCAAAATACACCCCCTAGACAAGTTCCCACACTTGGGCAACCTCCTGCCCGGAAAGTCCCCTCTAACCTCTCGAATCAAGCCCAAAATCCTCAAAATCAGCCACCGTCACTGCGAAAATTACCCAGTATAAAGACATCCCCTTCTCCACCTGAAATTGCGACGGGCGACATCGCATCTTCTACTGCTAACCGGAGTATTTCCCCCACAGCCCCAGTAACCTTGCCATCACCAGAGTCGGCAACAACGAGTGCGCCACCGAAAGGTAGACTATTTGACCAGACTCCTCAAGTGGCTGAGGCGAGAAGCTATCTCCAGTCGCGATGGAAACCGCCAGCAGACTTGACAAAGCGGTTGGAATATCGTATAATGATAGGTTTGGATGGCTCAATTGAACGAATTATTCCTCTAGGAGAAGCCGCAAGTATTTACATAGACCGCACGAATATACCAGCAATCGGTCAGCGATTTGTCTCTCCACCAGAGGGAAGTAATAATCGGCAAATTCGGGTTGTTTTGAATCCAGATGGTAGTGTGGAAACGTTTTTGGATAATTGAATATTTTTACAGGACTTGCAGCATTATTTAACGAAACTGCCCCCTAAAGCTAAAGCGAAAAAACCTTGATATTTGTTCTGACGGGGTGATAACTCTGGCTAGTGCGAGCGGCTTGCTTTACTCCCTTCGTTATTTCCTTATTGTTTCATTAAATCTTCAGCAATCCCATCTAGCCTTTTGTACCATAAATATTATGCTAGGCTAGGTCTTTCATCGGAGGAAGCTGATGAATTTGATGCAAAATCCAATATGGGGATACTTCACCAAAGTTATCCTCCTGACTCTAGTGTACCTTGGGGCAGCAAAATTAGGCGATTGGCTGACTGGGGGGACTAAATTAATCTCCGAATTCCTCTCAGTAGGGATTATTCAAGCTGTAATTTTGTTATTAGATACTCGTAAGATTTCCCTCTCAAATAAAGATAATAATCTTCCTTCTCCACTCAGGGCGAAGCATTTGGATAGTCAAATCCTGGCTAAACAACAAGAGTTATCCCCCAAATCCTTCGCCCCGACATCAGATTTACCCAACTCCCCACTCCCCATTTCATTAGGAGTAGCGCTGGGAGAATTTACTCTATCTTTGCTAGCAGGAATACCTTGGACTGTTGCTTGTGCTAGGGCAATCGGGTTTACATTGCAAGTTCTCGTGGGTGTGATTCTAGCACAGCGATGGCAAATCTGTCCTTCTTTGACACGTTTGCGGGATGTTTTGGGATTCTTTGTCTCTATGGTAATTTTATCGCCATTGGTGGGTACTACTATCAGTGTCATTAGTTTATATCTGGGAGGTGAGATTGGTAGGGATAATTTGGGAATGAATTGGTTAGTTAGCTGGCTAAGTAATGCCATGACAATTATGGTAGTAACGTCAGCGATATTAACTTGGGGATCTCCGATATTTACTACAGATTCATCAGATTCAAGTTTTTGCTCAAAACTTAAATCTCAATCCGGAAGAATCAAAACTATATTACATCCTCTATTTTTTGTTTGGCTAATTTCACTGATAACTGTCAGTTTGGTGCTACAAAGAGGAACGATCCTATCCGCTGATGAAGTTGGGATTAGCTTCCTATTTTCTAATATCCAATTTAAAATATTTAATTTTACCCATATTTTACCATATCTGACTTTCCCCTTTATCATCTGGGCTGCGATACAATTTGGTCAGGATGGCGCTGTACTAGGGATATTAATTTTATATGCCATGGGTATTTGGGGGTTGACTCATAATGAAATCAGTGATTTGAGTCAACAAATCTTAGAGTTTGATATATTTATCATTTTTGTGGCTATCAATAGTATGCTCCTAGCAGGAGCAATAAATGAACGGACTTTTGCAGAAGAGGAATTGCAATCCACTCAAGTGAAATATCGTCTGATAAATGAAGAACTACAAACCCAATTTCAAGAACGAACCCAGGCGCTAAAAGCTGGGAATCGACAACTATTAGCTGAAGTGGTACAACATAAGCAAATTCAAAAAGCTTTGCGGGAAAGTGAACGAAGGTTTCGGGCTATATTTGATGGAACATTTCAATTTATTGGATTACTTTCCCCAGATGGTACGGTATTAGAAGTAAATCAAACCGCTTTAAATTTTGCGGAGATGGCAGCCGATGAAGTGGTAAATCATCCCTTTTGGGAAGCACGATGGTGGGGGAGTTCCCCAGAAATTCAGGAACAGATTAAACAGACAATTGCAGCAGCGGCTATTGGTGACTTTATTCGTTACGAAGTAGAGTTTATCGGTAGTCAAAATAATATTGCCACGATTGACTTTTCCCTTAAGCCTGTACGGGATGAATTTGGGCAAGTTGTCTTGTTAATTTTTGAAGGCCGTGATATTACTATTCGCAGGCGTGCGGAGGCAAATCTCCACAAATCTCAGCAACGCCTTGCACTTTTAGTTCAACAAACACCATTGGCTGTAATTGAATGGAATGATCGAGAAGAAATAGTCGAGTGGAACTCTGCCGCACAAGCAATTTTTGGTTATAGTAAGGATGAAGTGATGGGTCATAAACTCGATCTAATTGTACCAGGAAGTGCTTCGAGTTATGTCAGGAGAATTATCGACGATCTTTGGTCTGGCAAAGGCGGTACTCGCTCATGCAATGAAAATATAAATAAAGCGGGCGATATTATTATTTGCGAGTGGTATAATACACCGCTAATTGACGCTCAGGGTAACGTATTAGGAGCAGCATCAATGGCTCAAGATGTTACCAAAAGAGAACAAGATAAAAAGGCATTACAGGAAAGTGAGGAACGATTTGCCCTGGCAATTGATGCGAATGAAAGCGGACTATTTGATATTAATTTTCAAACTAACGAGCGCTATTATTCTCCGCAATTTCTCAATCTAATTGGCTATCCTTCAGATGGGAATAAACTCACATTCGATGAGTTGATGAGTATGGTTCATCCTGAAGATTTACCTGGTGTAAAGACCCAAATGGATCGACTATTTGCTGGAAAAATATCTCAGTGGACGCTAGAATTTCGCATGTTCCACACTAACGGTTCAACTCCTTGGATATTTTCGCGGGGCTTGGTACTGCGGAATGATTGTGGTAAGGTAGTGCGGATGATTGGAACTCATACCGATATCAGCGATGTTTATAATGAGCTTCGCTTACGGAAACAAGCAGAAGCCGAATTACATCGTAAAACTATACAACAGCAACTATTTGCAGAAATTACCCTGAAAATTAGGCAGTCTTTACAGCTTGAAGAAATTCTGCAAACTACCGTTACCGAAGTGCAAAGAATTCTCCAAGTTGACAGAGCAATTATTTACCAATTAATGTTAGATGGAACAGGAACTGTTGTTACTGAAGCTGTCGTTCTTGACTGGATATCAATGGCCGGACAAACTATCCACGATCCTTGCTTTGCTGAAACTTACCTAGAGAAGTATCGCCAGGGAAGGATATCTGCGATCGCAGATATTTTACAGGGAGGATTACAACCCTGTCATATCGCACTATTGCAACCTTTTGGTGTGAGAGCCTATTTAATAGTACCCATTCTCCAGCGAGAAACTCTTTGGGGTTTACTAATAACTCATCAATGTAATAATTCTAGACATTGGCAAGATTTTGAAATCGATTTATTGCGCCAACTTGCCAATCAAGTAGGAATTGCAATCGCCCAAAGCCAATTATTAGAGCAAGAAACTCAAACCAACCAACAATTAGCTGAAAAAAATCTTCACTTGGAAGAAGCTAGAAGTGCAGCAGAAGCTGCTAATAATGCCAAAAGTGAATTTGTTGCTAATATGAGCCACGAATTACGCACCCCCTTAAATGGTATTTTAGGATACGTTCAAATCCTCAAAAGAGAACCTAATCTCAGTACTAAACAACATCAAGGATTAGAAGTAATTGAACAGTGTGGTCAACATTTATTGACTCTTCTCAATGATATTTTAGATCTCTCCAAAGTTGAAGCAGGAAAAATGGAACTCTCTGTGAGTGATTTCCAATTTCCCCATTTTCTGGAAGGCATTATCGAAATGATCGGGATTCGTGCTGAACAAAAAAATCTATCCTTTAATTTTGAACCGATTTCTCCCCTTCCCATAATAGTTTCCGGCGATGAAAGAAGGTTACGCCAAGTTTTAATCAATCTTCTCGGTAATGCAGTTAAATTTACAGATAGAGGTGAAATAACTTTTAAAGTCGGTTATCTCACAGATAATAGTACAGCGGATATAAGGATGGGGAAAGCCTTAATTCACAACGGACTTTATC
>NZ_JAMZMM010000365.1 GCF_024178385.1 Limnofasciculus baicalensis BBK-W-15
AATTCAGCCTCAAGTAGTGGCTGGGGAATCATTAGCTCAGGCTCAAGTAGCTGAAAAATGGAAAAATATCGATATCCCCAGAGCAATTGCCTATAACAAAGGATTAATTTGGCAATCGCTATATTTACGAGCTAGTAGAATGACAAAATTGATGTTGATTGCGACCTGATTTTTTGGCATGATACATGGCTGTGTCTGCTTTCTTAATTAACATCTCCTCAGTTTCACCATCAAGGGGGAAAAGACTGATACCAATACTAGTAGTTACCTGTACCTTATGTCCTTCTAAGTAGTAATCTTCAGAGATAGCCTCACCAATCTTTTTCGCCACCTTACCAGCATATTTTGCTTCAGGAATTCCGGGGAGAATTACCGTAAATTCGTCACCCCCAAGTCGAGAGACAATATCGCTACTCCGTAAGCTATTTTTTAGTCTATCAGCTACAGCTTTCAGGAGTTCATCGCCGATATCGTGCCCTAATGTGTCATTCACCTTTTTAAAGCCATCTAAATCTAGAAATAGTAGGGCTAATAGTTGGTGTTGACTGCGGGACCAATCTAGAGACTGAGTAAGGTTTTCTTGGAAGTATTTGCGATTGCCAAGACTGGTTAAGGGATCGTGATAGGCTATATAGCGGAGTCTATCTTCGGAAAGTTTGAGTTCAATATTGGAGCGTCTCAATTCTTCCTCGGTGCGCTTCCGTTCCGTAATATCTCGAATTACCCCAACTAAAAATATATTACCAGCCGCGTCTTTATGGAGAGATTTTTTAGTGGCAATTAGATAAGTTTTCCCTTGAGAATCGGTTAGTTGTTCTTCATTTTCTTGGGCTGTACCTGTTTGGAAAACTAGTTCGTCGTGACTCCAAAATGCCGTGGCTTCTTCCGGTGGAAAGATGTCATAGTCTGATTTTCCCATTAACGTTTTTAGGGAATACCCGACGAAGTTGCAATAGGCAGGATTTAATATAATCCATCGATGCTTTTTATCTTTGACAAAAACCGGATCTGGAATAGTATCAATCACAGTATGCAAAAATTCTTTGGAACGTTTTAATTCTTCCTGTATATATGCTAGCTGACTAATCCCCACTATCGCCGATCCAAGTAACCCTAACATGGAAGGAATTAGGGGTAACCACCATCCTCCTAAAAAGGCGATGTAACAGCTTCCAATCAAACCAATCGCTGTAATTAGGATACCGCCAAAAGAGCGTAGGGGCGATCGCAGTTTCCAGATAATAGCTGCACCTAACACTGACCACCCGAAGATCCACACCCATTCTATCGGTTTTGATAATACCTTGATTAAGGGTCGTCCATCCAAAACTGCACTGAGAATTTGGCTGGTAAAGCTGGCTTGCAATTCTACCCCAAAAATTGATTGGGCTACTCCAGCCCGTCCATCGCTGTAAGGAGTGTAGAATACATCTTCTAGGCTGGGCGCTCTGGAGCCAATTATGATAATGCGATCGCGCAGTAACTCGGCAGGTACTTTGTCTGCTAAAATTTGGTCTATTGATACGGTCTGAAAGCGGGAGCATCCCGATTTGGAAGAAATGCAGGTTGTATTCTTGCTCCCCCCTTTGACAAGGGGGGCTGGGGGGGTAAAAAATTTGTCAAAAAACGAGTATCTTTGCCAAAGTGGGATGCTCTCCCGAAAGTCGCTAGCACAAGGAAGATTGCCTAAAATTTGATAGCCGCGATCGTCTGCCCTGGCATAGCCGCCATCAAAGGGTTTAAAATAGGGAAATACAACTTTACCCAGTTGCAAATAATTGGGATTGGTAGTTGCACTTTGGGGTGCGATTTTTTCTGATTGGAGATAAGTTAAGGCTAATTTCAGGGCAAAACTGTTGTGTTGTTTGCCCTCAATGTGCCAGTATAGTAAGCTCCGGCGTACTTTACCATCAGAATCGACGACAACGTTATTGAAGCCAATCTGTTTCCGTTTACTTAATATAGCTTGTCCAGGAACGCCTAAACTATTTTTATCGGGTAGTCTTTCTATGCCAATTAAATTGGGAATTGTTTTCGTTGCTTGGAGAAATTCTTCGTTACCGGGTTTAACTGGTAAATCCCGATAAATATCCAAGCCAATCGCCCGTGGCTGATAGGTATTTAATTTTTGTAACAACTGTGCCATGAGGCGATCGGGAATCGGCCATTGTCCAATATCCTGAAGGTTAGTCTCCTTAATTTCGACAATGACGACGCGGTTGTCTTGCGCTTCAGGTGGGCGCAGGCGAAATAATTCGTCTAAAGCGACAAATTCTGCTGACTGTAGTATACCCATTAAGCGGAGGACGATCGCAGCGCCTGTCACTCCAGCAGCCGTGATTAATACCGGGCGCTGTTGTTTCATCCACTGCTTCAGCCTGAAACCGAGACTTACTTTTAACATCTATCTGACTCTAATACCATCTCAGAAAAAAATAGCTATTTCTATATAGATGCCCTGACATTATATTGAGAAAATCAACGGTTTCTTTCTATTTTTCCGTAACAATACCAAGATTGTCAAGAGGTAGCATCGGCTCTATTAATAATTATTGAAAGTTTAATATATATTTTGGTAAATAGTGTCAATTTTTCTCTCTAGTAAAAGAAAAATAAATAGGTTATTGACTCTTGGCTGTTGGTTGGGAATTGGCTCTCAGTCTCTGGTTAATTATTGTTTGTCGCGATATCTTTTAGTCTGCGAAGGCAGACTTCGTTTGTGTAGTAGCGGTTTCAACCGCCCCATCATAAAAGGGCTAAAGCTCATCCCTGCTTCCCGCACTCTCCCCACACTCCCCACTCTCCCATTTCTCGACGGAGAATGAAACAGCCCTATGGGGATATTTGATTAAGCCCATCGACTCAATTGGGCAACCCAGTTTTGCAAGATGGAAATAATTTGTTCCCGTCGCCTTTCAAAGTTAGCCGCAATACTGATAAATAAAATACCGACAATTAACCCAATCACCCATTTAGAGAAGGGATAGCGGAAACTTAAAACAACTAATTGATAAAAGGTGGTAAGTAAAAATGTAGCTGTACCCACAAACAGAAAAGCCCGCACCCGCACCCCCAATCCGGCAAAAATAGCGATAATACTGATAATGGCGGGTATCACTCCAGTATCTTGATGGCATAATAAGGCTACGAGGCAAATTATCCCGCTACCCAGTAAGTACAGGTAGTGACGAGTTTGTCTCTGTGCAGGTATTTGTAATTCAGGATCGATTTGGGCGATGTATAGTATAGATAAGCCAATTAACATGGCATTCCATAAAGGATCTGTTAGCTCTAGCCTATCGAAATAACGTGCGATCGCCCAATCGACGAAAAATAAACTAAAATAAGTCCAGCGTAGATTTACTTGGCACTTGGCTATCCAGCCATAAAAACTTGCGATCGCAAATAGATTAAGATCGGAAATTACATCACCTTTTAGCCAAATTGTCAATACTGTCAAAAGTGGAGATACGATCGCATAACGCTGCCACGGTATAATATTCCATCCCCCTCGCCACCAAGGAATTTGGTAAAGGAAGATGGCAAATCCACAGGAAACTATGACGCGCCAAGGATCGAGTATACCTAATTGCGTCCAAGTTAAACGTGTATAGATTCCTGTGACTGCGACTTCAATTAATCCTAGATATACCCAGAAGTCATGAGTGGATGAGCTGGGAGGATTTTGAGGAAGATTTGTTTTGTTTCTTTGTTTGGGATAACGTCCTTGGATAATTGCGTACAAAGCTAGCACAAAGCTGATGCCAACGCCAAATGTTCTTAATTTTGGGGTTGTGCCTAGTGATGTTGTCGCTGCGAGTAAGATTAGCGCACTACCAATTACCCAGTGGATGTGGGCGATATTAGTAATTTCGGCAATAGTAAAGTTGAGGAGATGGGGATGATGGCGTAATTGCCTAAACCAGGCAAATAATCGATAAATAATTGCGATCGCAGCGGCTAGTCCTGCTAAAATGGTAAAGCCATCAGCCGGACTGCCTCCTGGTGTCTGTAGCATCTGGTAAATTGCTAGCTCATACCAGGCGATAGAAATACCAGCAATTCCCAGATAGCTAATACTCCTGTTTTGGGGATACCGACACCCAACCGCGATGAAAGTTAAAGCCCCACCGAGGGTAAGTAATCCTGTATAAGGAGTAAAGTAAGCTGCACGAAGAGCAATGCCAAAGGTGGCATAAAACAAAGGTAATCCTTGACTATGGATTCTTAGTCTGGAGGATATGGATTCTCGTTTCACAAACCAATCGGTGCATAACAATATCACTAATCCGAGGATAATATTTCCTATCGATAGAGATAAACTTGAACCATTTGCCAGTAAAATACCCTCAGCCACAGCCAGCTCAACCGCCAAGTTAATACCGTAGAATCCACTCTCTGTCTGCTCTTGCCAGTAACGGAATAAAATAGCAATCCCGATTAAAATAGAAGCAGTAGGATACTGCCAACTACCAGAAACAATATCTTGATAACCCAAATAGGAATGTAGAATTAACAAAAATAATTCTAGTGCCGATAGCGTCAGTGCCCATGTATCAGAAGCTTGGGCGTATAGTGCGGCTAGAGTGCCATGGCGTTGAATTAACCACTTTTGGAGTAACCATAAAGCTATAATTGCGATCGCACCCGCTAAAAACCAATCCCCTCCTGATAGTTTCGCCAAACCAGGGATACCTTCCCACAGGAGCATCGCGGCATAACTTAAACCAAATCCAATATTAATTGATGCGGCGGCTAACTCTTTTAAATACCCAGTATTTATCCACATCAATCCTGTCGCCAAGGCTAAACTGATGAGTCTTCCCCCTGAAAAGGGAAGGGTGATACATTGCATCATAATTAAAGCAATAATACTCCACCATGATGCCTCTTTTCGTCGCCGTTGATTCCCACTCATGCGACTAGCTACTCCTGTTAGTGTGAGGGGAGTTAATAGCCATAATAGTCCGAATTGTTGAGATGTTGATGGGATAATGAAATTTGCCGTAAAAGTTTCATTCCACAGCAACATATAACTGATACCAGCTAGGATAAAACCGATATACCAACAACTTTCAGGGAATGGGGAGTGGTTTTTTTGGAGTGGGGAGTGGGGAGTTTTTCTTGTTACCTCTTGCCTCTCACCTCTTACCTGAGAAGGGGATTGGGGAGTATTTTTATCTGTATTTTGGATTATTTGCGATGGCTTTGCCCTCCAGAAGCATCCCATTGTGGCAACGATCCATTCTCCTACCATTAAAATTAGTAATATCGTTGCCCAGGCTACTTGACTTAAATTCGGAAACCATTCATAAATAATGGAAAATACAGTAAGTAATCCTGTAATATGAGTTAGATAGACGAGAGAAACTCTCAATGGAAGGCGGCGGGAGGCGACAATCCCTAGAGTTATCGTGGAAAGTAATAAATTTAGCGATTGAGTAGTATGGCTTAATGTACTAATTGCAGTTAAAGTCACACCCAAAATTAGAGTAAGCCATTCCCCAAAACGAGCAAGCTTATTTTTTTCACGACGATATAGCCAATCCGTCAAGCCTACCCAACTTATTATATAAGGAAATAGTGCTAAACTGAGTAAGGCATCGGAGGATGAATCAGTGAATTGGGTAAAAATTGCGATCGCACTTTGTTGTAATTGGGATGGAATTAATCGCCATAACAAGAATAGTGACTGTAACCCAATCAGAAAAATAGCAGCTAAATCCCGACGGAGACTAAAATACTGCAAACGTTGAGTAAAAAATGACAAAGCCAAGCCACTAACCATAGTCGCTTGGAAAGGAAAAGACTCTTCGATACAAACTAACCAACCAACTAGTAACAATCCCCCACCAATTCCATCCCATACTTGGGAGCCAAAAGAAGATGCCGACTCGGCTTCTATTTCCGATGGTTTACCCAATCGCGCCAATAACCAACCACAAATAGCAATAGCCAACCCTAGCTGTTGAATGGGTAAGCCAACTATAAAAATTCCTCGTGCTAATAATACAACTAAAGCGTATATAACTACAGAACTACCAGTAGGAGCATTTGGTAAAATAGAATAGGGAGAACCAGAGACATTACCATTACTATGG
>NZ_JAMZMM010000366.1 GCF_024178385.1 Limnofasciculus baicalensis BBK-W-15
GAGCAAGATTGGGTTTCTGGGGTGTAGTTCATAAACCTGCAATCTGCTGTATATATTCTCTGATTATAGGTGCAAGTGTGAAAAGGGTTTGATTATCTTGTTCTTGTTTTTCGATTAAGGAGCGCCGCACTAGGGATTGTATGCCATTGAATAATTCTGATGGGGATAATTTTGTCTCTTCTAATAATTTGGTGGTGGTGAGGGATTCTGTTTCTCTGGCGAGTAGGGATATGAGAGTTTTTTCTAATTCTGATAAGCGTTGATACTGTTGATTTAATATAGCGAGCAAATCATTACCTAAAAAGAGGCTATCATATTTTATATAGTCAGAAACTCTACCATTAAATAAGTCTCGAATCATTGTCGCAACACTTTTTAACCATAAGGGGTTGCCTCGGTAGGTGTTAATTAAGTCTTCCCATTTCTCATTTTTGACTAATCCTTTTTCTGTGAGGATTTTACTGGCGGCGATGCCCAATCCATTTAGGTGTAATGAGCGAATCGGTGTATTTTCTCCTGTTAAGGGGATTATTTCTATCGGTGCTTCCCAACCGATTAAGATGAAGCAACTGTGATGAGATAATTCTCCTATCAGTTTGAATAGCAATCCATAATCTTCATATCCGGGTTTGTAGTAACCTGCTAGCTGTCCGCTGGTGAAAATCATCTGTAGGTCGTCTAATATTACCAGACAGCGGTACTTTTGTAAATATAATTTCAGTTGGGATAATTGTTCATCTCGACTGACTGGTAACTCTGTTTCCTCTTGGTTATAGAAAAATTGTAGTAGGTTTCTCTGGATGGTTTCCGGAGGTGGTGAGGTGCGGAGACTTCGCCAAATTACATACTCAAATTTATCTTTAATCTGTTCTACTAATTTCACTGCTAGAGTAGTTTTGCCAATACCGCTGATTCCTAATAGTGTCACAAGGCGACAGCGTTGGCACACTATCCATTTTTCCAGGATAGTCAATTCTTCAGTACATCCGTAAAAAGATGAGATATCAGGTGCATCGCTTAAATCTCGATAGATTTTGCGGGTTTTCTCTTGAGGCGATTTTCTTTTGGATACCTTTGCTTCGGGGTTTTGTGCTACTTCTGAAGATTGGGGAGTATCTCCACAGACATTTACGCTACCAATCTGTACAATATCTTTTGTGAAATTTAAAACATTAGAGAATTGCAATCTCTCCAGTGTTGCTCGAAAATTCGATTTTCTGACATCTTCTCCTAACTCTTGTGAGAGAATATTCCATAATTGAGAAGCGACATCTTTTACATGACCATGAGTACAGTGGTTTTCTTCTGCTATTTTAGAATATTTCTCACCTTGCACTGTCCCTCGAAGTATAGCTTGTTCCAGATCATCTAGATGTTTTCCCGTCTTGGTAAAAATTAGGTCATCGGCAAGTCTCAATACTTCTTTAACGTCCATGGGTTGGGGTGTAGGCGGGGGTTTTACCTATTGTATCCGACTCGATGCGACTTTTTCCCACTTAGGTAGGTCAAATTTCATATTTATTTCTTAATATTGCCAACTAGATCCGATTTTTTCCGGCTTGATAGAAGATAAATTTATTGCGATAGTAGATTAGATAGGACTTACGCAGCCACATTATTAATAGTATGAATGGTGCGCTATGTTCGAGGATAACACACCCTACATATATAGTCTTGGCGTAAGTTTTGTTGTAGTGATTTTAGTGCATCTAAATAATGTTTTCTGTCTTAACCAGAAAGCTGCAACAATCTTTTTTT
The DNA here is from genome assembly GCF_024178385.1 of Limnofasciculus baicalensis BBK-W-15. Classification (GTDB taxonomy): domain Bacteria; phylum Cyanobacteriota; class Cyanobacteriia; order Cyanobacteriales; family Coleofasciculaceae; genus Limnofasciculus; species Limnofasciculus baicalensis. The sequence continues at coordinate 1,759 of NZ_JAMZMM010000366.1, forward strand.
CAAGATAGGCATCAGGGTAAAGTTACATCGGTAACTCGCTCTATTTAGCGATTGAGAATAACTAGACAAGCACTTGGGAATTTTGCCTTATGGTTTTAGATTCATTTTTGCAACCACCTGACAAGACTGCTATAGCCAAGTCAGGGTTGTTGCACGTTACTAAAAAATCGGTCAAATTTGGTGATAATGTTTATCAATTTCGCAATGTTACTGGATTTGGCATAGGTGAAGTAAAAAGTGAAGGAATTCCAATTTTATTTATTTTGGGATTGTTTCTATTTGGGGGAATACTTGCGACGACTAATAATCTCTTGGTGGGTGTCATAGTAATCTCCATTGCAATAGGTTGTACTATTTGGAATATTATTCGACCAAAACTATATGGACTAACATTGTATCTCAACTCTGGAGATTCGAGGATTTTTATCACCAGCGATACCAATTGGTTAAATCGTGCTGTGAGTAAACTATACGATTTTATAGAGAATGCTCAAGAAGGTAGTTATCTTTCTATAACAGTTGGAGGAAATATTGAAGGGAATATTATTGGAGGCGATGTGGGAGGTAATGTATCCAGTAAGAAGTTGAGACAAAGTAGCTGACAAGAAGACTGGTAACAAAAGTATCGTAGCTAAATTAGTCAAAGTTAAATTAGGAGTAAGAGTGGTATGGCAGATAACAAACCCGGAATTAGTGTTGGTGGTAATGTAGGCGGAAGCATTGTCACAGGTAATGTTAAAGGAAATGTATCAAGTGTTGTTAATCAGCTACCTACATCTCCCAATCCTGACAAATCTGAAATCAAAGAAATCCTAGAAAAGCTTAAACAAGCGATAGAATCTGAACCAACTTTAAATGAGAAAGAGAAAGCACAAGCACAAAAGCAAGTAGAAGCATTGACTAAAGTGGCTAAAAGTGGTAACGATCCAGATAATAATGAAAAAGCTGAAAATGCTGTCACAATGTTAAAAGGTATCTTTTCTGGATTGCAATCTGGTGCAAATTTACTTGTAGCTTGGGACAAAGTACTTCCTATGTTATCCAAGTTATTCGGTATCTGATAGGAGAGGAATTGGTAAGTGTGATACCTAATTGCTGCAGCAATTAGATATCCCACTTTTCACCCCAATGTCAAGACTCCAGCCGTAAAATTCACTGCCAGTGGCAAGATTTTCAACCACTGCAAACCTAATATAGATTCAGGAATTCCGATTGCAGCCAAAACAGGAATAATATACTCTTGTCCATCTAAAACTACTTTTCCCTCATAGATATCGAAAAATTCCTCACCCCGCGCCATTTGCATAGCTTGTTCAGTTTCAATTATAGACCACCCCAAGCTTTGAACATCTTGAATATCCATCGCCAACCAACCTGTAGTAAATCCAGTATCTAGTAGTACATCTACAGGAAATCTTTCTCCATTTCCCGCAATTAAATCAATCTCAAAATTAAGTTCTCCAATATCACCAAAAGTTCCTGAAATCATATTTTCCCGCAAGTCCCCGTTTCATTCAACCGCATGATGCCAACCATCCCACTAGGATACTTCTGACGGGCTTTTTGTACTGCGACTTCTTCATCAGAGTCAATGAAATAATCTCCGGTGTTTGCCTCAATTACTATAAACCAATTGTAATGGTCATCTATCAGTTGAGGACTGACTTGTGCAAACACTTCCCAGTAACGCCGGGATCTGATTTCTTTTTCCGCTTTCCTTCTCGCTAACTCTTCTGGCGGTATCGTATATTCCGGGAATAATCTGCCGCGACGACGAGGAGGAGTTGATGTTATTTGAGTCATAACTCACCCGATTTATTTAACTATCAATCTATAGTGTTGATTATAATCTAAGTTGCTATTTATATCAAGTCCCTAGCATTACTATAAAACTCCAATAAGAAATCCATCCAGTTGCCAATATCATCGCAGGCACTAATAACGCCGCAGTAATTTCCGATAAATTAGAAATCTGAGTACAACCTCCGTAAAGAAGCAGAATCGTATAACAGCTACAAAATACAGTAATAATTATCATAATATGACTGCCCAATTGAGTTGAAATACCACTCGCCACAGCTAAAATACTCAAAGGCATAAGTGCTGCACCCGCCAGGAAAATATCGCCAGCTAAACTACCGTGACAACGAAATAATAAACGAGCGATCGCGCTTATAATAGTCAAAGCGATAAACGGTACTATTCCTACAAATATTAGTTTGATAATCGAAACTTGAAACAAATCTCGCCACCCAGCATAAACTCCAGAGACAAAGCAAATATCAAAAATCGCTGCTAAGACTATCCCTACTGCTACGGCTCTTTCCTGAGTGAAACGGGTAAAAGTAGGATAAAGTCCACCAACAGGATTTAATCCACAAGAGACAAAGGCTCCTAACCCATCTGCGATCGCGGTTTTCAATATAATAGCTGGATTCTGTTTTGCCAGGTTTTGGTTAAGGCTTTTTAATGCTTCTCGTGCCAATTGATAACTCGTTTTATCTCCTTGGGCGTTAAATAATTCGGTGGCTTTTGTCAAATCAGCAACAGCTAAATCGTATTCTTTTAAATCGATATTAGCTGAACCCCGATAGTAGTAAGATTCAGGGTAATTTGAGTTGTGATCGATGGCTTGAGTATAGGCGGAAATTGCGGCTTGAGTATATCCTAGTCGGTAACGCGCTTTTCCTTGGTAGTAGTAGGCGGGAGCAAATTTAGGATTAATGCTCAATGCTTGGGTACAATCTTGCAGTGTTGCTCTGGCATCACCTAATTTGTAGCGAGATGTACCTCTTTCTACATAAGCTTCCACAAAATTAGGATTAATTTCAATAGCGCGAGTGCAATCCTTAATTGCTCCTTGATAATCTTTATCTATTCCTTTGGAAACTGCTCGAATATAGAAGTCTTGAGCTGTCATTCCAGGGGTTTTGGTTTCGCTGCGATTATAATTAAACTCGCGATCGTATTGAGATCGATCCTCTGGATTAGAGAGTATTTGATATGCTTGGCAAATAGCTTTAAATCTCTCGACGGCTGCCGGATTTTCTGGATGTAAATCTGGGTGATACTGACGTGCGAGACGGCGGTACGCTTTTTTTATTTCCCCAGAGGTGGCGTTTCTGGAAATTTCGAGAATATTGTAGTAATTGGGAGACTGCGGCATTGTACTTTGAGAGTGTTATTAGTACTAAGGTTTCATCAGTCTATATGCGCACACCCACTCCCATTATAAGAATAACACAAAAATTAGTTTAAAGCAAGCCTTACAAAGAAAAAAATTAGCTCAAATTGAGTTACAAAAACCTTTTATCTAGGGATTGGCTCATGGAGGTGCTATCCGCGCAATTGCCCATTAATTCTATTTCAAAACCAAAATCCCTTGTTCGTTGAGTCGATAACCTTTACCCACATAACCCGTGCGCTCGTAGAGAAGCTGATGAATATATTGATCTAAGGCTACCTCATCAGGAATTTGAGGGCGATAGAAATCTTTGATTCGTTCTTCAATCCCCATCTGATTGAGGCGATCGTGAAGTTTTGTGCTATCTCCGATAAAATAAGCATTTCGTGCCGTTTCATCTTGCAAAAAACTGATTACAATGGATACAGGAACATCAGCAATTGTCAACCGCTTAATCGCGTTGGGATTGCGCAACAGGAATATTCCGCCAATACTCGTGGATAACAGCAAACAAAAATAGACTGTCAATGCAATTCGTTGAGCTGAATTAAGAGATGCCAGGTAACTTGAGCGAGAATGCCTAGGTTGTTTTTTTCTTGATCCAGAATCAGATTGAGCCATAATCGAGGGAGTGGATTCTAACGATAACAGGACTTACGCTCAGAAACCCGGTTTCTCCCAAAAATAGTGGGTTTACACGATTGAGGTTGACGAAGAAACCGGGTTTCTGACAACCTGTGCCTAAGTTCAATTCTTTATCTAAAACTATAACTCGATTGAGTGATGAAGTTTACATTACTTAACATTCTAGCCCAGAAAGTTTAAACTTTGTTGCGGATTTATGACGAATTCACAAGATAGTGGCAAGAGCGTGCTAACTTCAATGGGAGTTTGTTAAGCAATTGTGCGGCATTAGGAAAGGAGGACACTTTGGATTTTCGTTCTACTCAAGCCCCCAACCATTTTGTTCATGAAGATATAAGTGAGTACGTGGCTCAACTCCAACTTCACATGGCCCTGCAAGCCCGTAACTTAGTCCCCAGCATATCCAAGCCAGTTGATACCAGAGAGCAACTCTTGCAGCAAACCCAAGCAGATATTGAAAAATTAATCTCGCGACAAGCAATTTAAGAGGGGAGAGGGGAGTGG
>NZ_JAMZMM010000042.1 GCF_024178385.1 Limnofasciculus baicalensis BBK-W-15
TCCTCAACCGAACCCAGGCGCTAGGGTCTGATGTTTGGTTTGGGGTTGGCAACTCGAAAGACGTGCCGTCCCCGGATGAGGGGAGACATCCCTACGTCTTCGCGCACCAGTGTAATCTGAGTGCCAATATCCCCGATGTCAAAGCGGCAGTTGATACCTGGACAACCACCCCCGGTTTGGACCTTCCCGAGGCTCAGTTCTATGGGCTAGATCAAGTTGCCGAACCACCAAGTGGCAAGATTGGTTGGCGTAGCGATGCCAAGCGGATCATCGTCTGGATTGGTGATGCCGGGGGTCACGACCCAGTATGCAAGGCAATCACTGGTCTCTCCTACGACATTACCGAGGCATCGGTGACCGAGAAGCTAGTAGCAGAGAAGATTAGCGTGCTGGCAATGAGCTTGAACACCAGCAGCACCCCGGCTGGACTGGATAACCCGATCGAAGGGGTAAGTGCTTTGTATCGGGATAATTGCGGCACGAGTGGCCAACAGGGACAAGGAACCAGGATCGCCAATGCCACGGGGGGCAAACTAGTCCAAGGTGTCAGCCCAGATACGGTTGTTGAGCAGATCGTTGCTGAGTTGGCAACACAGATCGCCTCAATCAGGAACGTGCGCCTGGTAGCTAGCGGTGCCACAGCACAGTTTGTGCAAGCGATCGCACCTACCGACGGTTATGGTCCACTCAGTAGAAACCAAGACCATGAAATTAGCTTTGACGTTTCCTGGCTTGGTAATGTAGCAGGGACCACTGGGGTTCAGGTCTTCAACGGGTCCCTCGATGTAGTGGCTGACGGTGAAGTCATCGGCGGCAAGACAGTCAAGATCGCAGTTCCTGCCATCATTCCCCCTCGCCCGCCAGGTCCTTATGGGCAGATTCCCATCATCGTGGAGTTGTACGACCATTTCTTCTCCAAGAGTTCGATCTGGGGTGCAGATCCGGGTCGCCGTCTGCTCTTGAGCCAGGACACCCCCGAACTGCTAACTCCTTATCAGATGGATAACACAGTTAGCTCGTTGAAGATTCGTCCCGGTCCTGACTTCGATCCCAATGCTCACTACGAGGTAAGCTTCTACCGCGACCCCAACTATATCAGTACTCAGTTAGTCCTCAAGCCTGGTGAGTATGGGGATATCCACTATCCACCAATCAATTTCGGTGATGTCATCTCTTCGGTCAAGTTCAACCATGGTGTACCACCAGCCCCACAGGTAACTCCCATCCCGGTGGTGGCAGAACTCTACTCGGCAGCGAACTACGGAGGTCGGAAGCTGATTGTATTTGAGGATGTGGACAACCTCGCTACCTACTCTGCCTACGATAACCTGACTTACTCAGTGAAGGTATTCAAAGGACCGAACTACACCCCAGGAGACAAGATCAGGCTCTACGACACTTTCACAGGTACTGGTGCCTACATCGATCTCGAACCCGGTGAGTATCCGGATCTCCAGAAGAGCCACACCTTTGGTTATAAGACCTCATCAACCAGGTTCATCAAAGGAGATGGCACGGGATCTCAAGCCGTTCCCTCCGGGTCGATGGAGTACACCCACATTCCCTTAATCGTGGAGTTGTACGACCATTTCTTCTCCAAGAGTTCGATCTGGGGTGCAGATCCCGGTCGGCGTTTGCTCTTGAGCCAGGACACCGCAGACTTGGCAACTCCTTATCAGATGGCTGACACAGTTAGCTCGTTGAAGATCCGTCCCGGTCCTAACTTCGATCCCACTGCCCACTACGAGGTGAGCTTCTACCGCGATGCCAACTATATCAGTACTCAGTTAGTCCTCAAACCTGGTGAGTATGGGGATATCCACTATCCACCAATCCAGTTCGGGGATGTCATCTCTTCGGTGAAGTTCAACCAGGGTGTGCCACCAGCCCCAGCGGTGACTAATATCCCAGTGGTGGCAGAACTCTACGACGGTCTGAACTACGGAGGTCGGAAGCTGATTATATTTGAGGATGTGGACAACCTCGGTACCTACTCTGCCTACGACAACCTGACTTCCTCGGTGAAGGTATTCAAAGGACCAAACTACACCCCAGGGGACAAGATCCGGCTCTACGACACGTTCAATGGTACTGGCAAGTACATCGATCTCGCCCCCGGTGAGTACCCGGATTTGCAGCAGAGCCACACCTTTAGCAATCTGGCATCATCAACCAGGTTCATCAAAGGAGATGGCACGGGGTCTGAACCCGTTCCCCCCGGATCGATGGAGTACACCCACATTCCCTTAATCGTGGAGTTGTACGACCATTTCTTCTCCAAGAGTTCGATCTGGGGTGCAGATCCCGGTCGGCGTTTGCTCTTGAGCCAGGACACCGCAGACCTGGGCACTCCTTATCAGATGACTGACACAGTTAGCTCCTTGAAGATCCGTCCCGGTCCTAACTTCGATCCCAATGCCCACTACGAGGTGAGCTTCTACCGCGACCCCAACTATATCAGTAGTCAATTAGTCCTCAAGCCTGGTGAGTATGGGGATATCCACTATCCACCAATCCAGTTCGGGGATGCGATCTCTTCGGTCAAGTTCAACCAAGGTGTACCACCAGCCACGCCCCTGACTCCCATCCCAGTGGTGGCAGAACTATACTCGGCAGCGAACTACGGAGGTCGGAAGCTGATTATATTTGAGAATGTGGACAACCTCGCTACCTACTCGGCCTACGACAACCTGACTTACTCGGTGAAGGTGTTTGCCGGACCAAACTACACCGCAGGAGATAAGATCAGGCTCTACGACACTTTCAGTGGTAGTGGTACCTACATCGATCTCGAACCCGGTGAGTATCCGGATCTAACCAAGAGCCACACCTTTGGTGGTAAGACCTCATCGACCAGGTTCATCAAAGCATAATCCAGGACTTACGCACTCAGCCAGTTCAGCAATGGTAGAATCAGGCTTTCAGCTTCTCCACTCGCGCTGAGAACAACGAGATTTCGTTTCAGTGCGTAAGTCCTATTCCACTTAGACAGGGTAAGCGAAAGTTCCCAGCTTCGCTGGGAACTTTTGTCCAAAACCAACGTTTCAATAAGGCTTTGATAGTGTTGCAGTTAAAATAATACAGATTCTTATGGAAATTAAATAAGATATTTCCCAACAGTTTTTCAAATTTTTAATTATTTAAAACAATTGCACCTATTCGCCATCTAATTAATCCACATACAGTCATAATTACTGACTCATAACTTGAGGCTCTTAACCTAAATCTCTCTCCTGATATCCGGAAAATTTTTACTAACCTAATCAAATGTTCCACCACCACTCTTTTTCGTGTTTTTTTTGATTCTCTTTTTTTTGAGATCTTGTTATCTCTTTGTTTTTAGGTTTTTTGTTCGGTGTGTCAATCTTTATTTCTCCTACATAAGCTTTATCCCCTTGATATCTTTGAGTTTCACTTAATTCCGTCTTCTCTCCAAATTGTTATATCACTCGTTTTTCCTGGTTTCCCTACTACTACATCTACTATTTCTTGACCTGAAGGCATAATGATTAATTGGTTTTTAAAAGTATGCCTTTTCTGCTTTCCTGAATAAAATATTTTCTGTTCTTGATACTCCCCAGGTCTTTCCCTTGGTTGTTCGTAGCTATCTACTATTAATTGAAAGTCACTTAATATTTATTCTATCCATTGCCATTCTGAATCATTCTTTTTGACTTGTTCTACCAGTGATGCTGGCAGTAGCTCTCTTAATATGACTAGCCAGTGGTGAAATATATAATTTGCTGCTGATTCACTTATTTCAAATTGGACTCCTAACATTTGAAATGTTGGTAAGTGATGAAGATATACTAAGGTCAAGAGAATCTGATCTTCATTACTTAACTTTGGCTTCCTACCCCCTCCGACTTTAATTATCCTCATTTTTTGCCTTTCTTCTGCTGCTTTCTTTTGATTATTTAACTTTGATGCTTGACTGATTAACCCTGTTAATTGTTTGTCATCTAGTCCCACCAGTCTTTTGCTCTCCCATGGGTGCTTTTCTATATATTTTCTCAGTTGGCTCATCTTTTTATCCGTGGTAAAATGACATTTTACCACGGGTTAGCGCGAAAATATTTCTATTTTGGAGATCTCTAATACAAATGGAATATCGCAATCCAGTTTTACTCGTTCACGGTATCGTTAGAACCTCTAAGGTTTTCCGCAAAATGTCTGGTTATTTGCGCCAGGAGGGTTGGTCAGTTTATACTCTAGATCTCAAACCCAATAATGGCGCTGTTTGTTTAGATAAACTGGCAATTCAAGTAGCAGATTATATAGAGAAAACCTTTACTCCACAACAATCCATAGATTTAGTGGGTTTGAGTATGGGTGGTTTGGTTACTCGCTACTACGTGCAGCGATTGGGAGGAATTAAACGGATAGAGCGATTTATTACTATTTCTTCCCCTCATCATGGTACTAAATTGGCTTACTTATCGAATCTGCCCGGTTGCGTACAAATGCGTCCAAGAAGTGAGTTTTTGCAGGAATTGAATCAAGATGCCCAGATGCTAGATACTATTAACTTTACCTCAATCTGGACAGATTGGGATTTTGTAATTATACCTGCTAACAGTTCCCAAATGCCTGTAGGTAAAGAGGTAAAAGTACCCGTTTTCGCTCATGGTTTTATGGTGAGAGACACTCGCAGTATTAAAGCCGTAGCATCAGCCCTATCTCAACCGATTAAACCCAATCCCCAATAGCAGTCACTTCACAACTGCCAAAAATTGCCTCCTGATAGCGGTAGTATTTTAATTCCATTAAGTTGTAGAATGGGTCTTGTAAGAAAAACGTGCTATGTTCTGTAATTTGCCCCGCAAAGCGTAACCTTGGTTCTTGATAGAAAGTCAGGTTTCTTTGTTTAACTCTTTCTAATAATTCTTCCCAATCTGATTTAACAGTAAAAATCAAGCCAAAGTGTCGGGGATAGATTCCTTTTTGGGGTTTTAGGGGTTCTTCCGTGACATGAGCGACGAGTTGATTACCGTATAGATTTAGAATTATGGCATGATTGGTTTCTCTACCGATGTTGCAGCCTAATCCATTACCGTAATAATCTTTGGTTTGCTCAATATCGCTAACGGGGAAAGCTAGATGAAAAAGTACTGAATTCATTTTTCGATTTGGGAGTTTTCAAAGAAAACAAACCTATCCCCCCAGCCCCCCTTCCCTGCCAGGGAAGGGGGGAGTAAAACTTCGCCCTACCAGGGTAGATCAAAATCTTACTCCCCTCTCCTTGCAGGAGAGGGGTTGGGGGAGAGGTCGATCTTAAATCACAATAAGATATTCTCTACTATACGGTGATGCTTTTTATGATTTCTTCCTTAAATCCCTGGCTGATAGCTCTAGGATTGAATACAACTTTACTCGCGATCGCATTATTCCTCCCCAAAACCTTACTCACTCTGTCTGGCGTAATCCACGCTTGCGGATTGGGTGTCCTAATCTGGGGTACGCTGGGCTGGCAAGGGTATCTGGTGGTAATGTTCTATTTTCTGGTAGGATCTGCTGTAACCCGCATCGGTATGAAAGAAAAGGAAGCAGCAGGTATTGCTGAAAAACGTTCCGGTGCTAGGGGACCTGAAAATGTTTGGGGATCGGCACTTACTGGGGCATTATGTGCTTTGGCAACGCTCTTTGTTGATGAGCCTTATGGGAGTTTGTTGTTATTAGGATACGTTGCTAGTTTTGCTACCAAACTCTCGGATACTACTGCTAGTGAGGTGGGTAAAGCTTATGGTAATCGGACATTTCTGATTACTACTTTACAGCCTGTAGCGCGAGGCACGGAAGGTGCAGTTAGTTTAGAAGGCACTTTAGCAGGTATTATCGCCTCTATTGCGATCGCGTTTCTCGGTTGGGGAATTGGTCTGATTGACTTGACAGGTGTACTTTTTTGTGTAGTAGCAGCTTTTATTGCTACTAATCTAGAGAGCGTTATTGGTGCGACATTACAGTCTCAGGTTGACTGGATGACTAATGAGGTAGTGAATTTTATTAATACCACGATTGGTGCGATTTCTGCCGTAATTTTGGCTTTGGGATGGGGGTTAATTAGTTATTAATGTAAGTGGATGGTGCGTTAGCTTTCGCATAACGCACCCTACCGACTTCATTTCAATCAGACTAGCGCTCGAAGTTGATCGCGTGTATATTGTACCCACTGAGTATTACCTAATTGGGTATAAAGCACTTCAGCCAAACCGTAGTGAGAGATAGCATCGGAAATTTGCCCCAATTGATAATAGGTTTTACCAAGCATAAAGTGAACATTGGCTGCATTTACTTGAAGGTTTAATTCTGTTGCTAAATCAAGGGCAGATGATAAATAATTGAGAGCTTGACGAAATTGACTAGAGTTAAAATAAGAGCAGCCAAGTTTGTAAAGGGTTTCTTGTTCGCTATTTTTAACACCAATTTGCTGTTTAATTTTTAAAGCTTGTTCAAAACAATCAATTGCTTTTGGGTAATTATTTAAGGAGTTGGAAATGTCTCCTAGAGTATTCCAGGAATCAGCCTCTCCGGATCTGTTACCAAGCTGCTGTTGAGTAATTAGTGCTTGTTCGCAATACTCAGCAGCTTTTTGATACTGACATAAAGCATTATAAACAAATCCTAACCATCCTAAAGATTCTGCTGCACCATAGAGATTACCAATTTGTCGTCGAATTTCCAATGCCTCCTCCATAAAACTTATTCCTGTTTGATGCTGCCCCAGGGAGTAATAGACACCGCCCAGAGTTGCTAAAGAGATTGCTTCACCATGGCGATCTCCAATTTGACGTTGAATAACCAATGCCTGTTCAGAAAATTCTCTCGCTTTCTCGTAATCACCAAGATTATACTGAGAAGAACCTATAGAACATAAAGAATTAGCTTCACCATTGCGATTTCCAATTTTTTTATGAATTACGAGAGCTTGTTCAAGGCATTCAATCGCTCTCAATCTTTGTTGAAGATTGTTGTAAATTTCCCCCATTTTGATTAAAGAGTTAGCCTGTCCACGTTGATCGCTGATCTGCCTTTGAATAGCTATTGCCTGTTCGCAAAAATCTAGGGCATTTTGATACTCACTTAAGCTAGCATAAACACCGCTTAGATTATTTAGACAGCCTGCTTCTTGATACTGATCGCCAATTTCCCGTAGAATGTTCAGTGCCTTCTCATAGAATTCCCTTGCTTTAGGGTATTGACTAAGAGCATGGTAAGAAGAACCTAAACTATTTAAGCAAGTCGCTTCATTTCGTCGATCGCCACTTTGCTTCTGAATAACTAGCGCTTGTTCGTAAATTTCAATAGCTTCCTGATACTGGTTTCGACAGTGGTAAGTATTCGCCAAACAGAGAAGACTAGTAGCCTCGGCATTTTTATTCCCGATCTCTTGAAAAATTTTTACGGACTTTTGGTAGAAATCAAAGGCTTTTTCGTATTGAGATTGGAAATAGAGGGCACTACCTATTTCCATCAATAAACATCCTTCACCATCCCGCGCCCCAATTTGTTGACATATTGCTAAACCTTGCTCAGACCATTCTATTGCTTGCTGGTATTGTCCCTGGCGGTTACAGATAGCAGCAAAACCCCAAATAGCGCTTGATTCTCCTTTCCGATTAGCAATTTTTCGAGCCATTTCTAGTGCTTGTTTATAATGCTCATTTGCTTCATCAAATTGACCTCGGTTATAATAAATTACTCCTAGCCCAAGCAGGTTTTGTAAATCTTCGTTCGATGGTGTCATGTTTAGTTTCCTCGTTCTATGAATTGCCCAAATTAACTATGAAAAAGATTGTGCCGATGCCAATAACAGGCACAGCGATTATAACTTGAACCGGAATTCCTACTGCAAGTGCCAACAAGATTATTCCGCCCAGCCCAAGCAAAATTTTAGTGATAGTCTCTCCTGATTCAGAACCAGATGATGAAGAGCTAGATGAAGATGGTTTCTCTGATGAGGAGGGATATGATTGTCGAGGTGGTGTATAGGAAGAAGAAGACGGAATTGGTGGTATAGATTGAAACCAATTTGGCTCATAAGCAGAGTAATTAGCATAAATTTTGTTCATCCCCCAAAAATTATGATTAAGCATAGACACTGCGTAATATTCGTCCCGACACCGCGTCATCTTCACATATACATACTGAGAACCTGGATATAGATGACTTTGTTGTATTAGAACGTACAAAACTTGACCGTAAGCAGAAATATGACCAACAACGTCATGATAATTGACCCAGTAAGGAACATTGTCAATACATACAGTCATAATCCTTGGCTCCTTGCTGATTTGACAACTATTGCATTAATACTCAATGCTGATTATCCAGAATCTTCTTGTGCTGGCAAAAGAGCTTTTTGCAATTGCTTAACCTCAGTTTATAACTAGCAACTTGGGTTAGTAGGCTATAAATCGCCTAAATAAGTAATAAATCGCGCATCGCATGTTAAAAGGAGCAAATAACGTCATTTGCGTAAGTCCTATTCAAGATTTCAATAACATATACAACGTGAATTAAAACCCGTCTGTTGTAGTAACAACTAACAACAAATATAAGCACCACTAATCACGTCAGGATAATTAGGCTGTATCTAACAAAACTTCTCCTATTCTAGGATTGATTTTTGTTTATGTCAATGTTTTTTGATGATTAATTGTAAAGTTATGATAAAGCTAGTTGTAATGGCGATTGGGTAGTGGAAAATATACCAGAAAAATCAGAAAAAGTCAAGGGAGCCAAAAAGATTTCTCAACCCCTTACATTCATTTAATATCGTTTCTAGAAAAGGTTTCTTCCGTTTCAAAAGAATCCCAACATATTAATAAGGTTGGGTAACATGCGTCAACCCAACCTAAGAACTATAAACTATCTGTAGTGCCACCTATTCATTCAAGCTTTGTTACGCTTGCGGAGTTGGTTTGCACCAAAAATCAACCCGAATGCTGCTAACCCAATTGTAGCCGATGGCTCAGGAACAGGTTTGACTGTTTTAGTTTCCCCAACCAGAGCAGTCGCATCGTTATTGCATTCAAGAATTAAACTAGCAATGAAGTTTCCGACAGGGAGTAGAGACTTATCAAACTTAAATCCAAAAGTCTGGCTACCTGTGGCTGGAAGTACACCGAGATCCAAACCAGCAGCGGTTAAATCTGAATTATTCAAAAGAGAAATATCACCAATTTTTGTCCCAGATTGAATGACATTGGGAATGAGAGTTTCTGGTTGACTCCAAGCACCAATAGTGGTATAAGGATTGTAATAAGGATCGTTCCAAGCTAAATCTCCCATAGCAGCATTGGCACCTGTGCGAGGAAGTACGCCGTAAAGATTGTGGTTCGCTAGATTTGACCAACCATAATTTTGGGGAACAACGCTGACGGCTTTCACGCCACCGTAAACCCCGATACCTGGTGTTTGAGAATCATTGTTAGGAGCAAAGCGAACCCCGATTACATTTTGGGAATTATTAGCTGCTTGAAAGTTACCCAAACCAGAAAAATCGAAGAACAAATCCCCCCAACCAATGTTGCCGTTAGAAGCAGAACTAGTATTGTTTCCAGTCAATGGTAGATTAGCATTAATAGCTACCCAAATATTGTTAGTATCAACATCATCTTTAATCGCCATACCATAGATTTCATAGATGGTATTTCCCGCAACAACTCCACCACTATTATTGCTATCCAGGCTATCGTAGTTGGGATCAATTGCGTAATTCCATCCGTTATGGAGAGTTCCAGCTTGAGCTGATTGACTAATAACGGAGATTAAGCAAAAGCTGATTGTCGCAGATCCTAATTTGAAGATAAGTGAATTCGACATGTTTATTAGTCCATCAAAACAGTAATCACTACAACTACAGCTTGTCTTATATTTAGAGAGTTTTTAGCTCATTTTTTAGCTCAATATTTTGGCTCACTTTCCTACTGAGCCAAAAGTGAGCCACCACTGTCTTTCCAAGTGAGCCATACTAGTAATCGAGAAAAAGTCAGCCAGGGTATAAGAGAGATGGGTATTAGGGCTTCTAGCCAAGGGCTACAACTTCTGGATCAACTTAGAGAAAAGAAAGACTGGAATCGTCAGGATTATCGTTGGGAAGAGGCAGCGAGAGTTTCCAAACCAACCTTAAAACGGTTTTGGCGGCGAATACCAATCGAAAAAGATAATTTTATTGCGATTTGTCAATCTGTAGGATTGGACAACTGGGAACAGATTGTTGATAATAGTCCCGTTCACCAAAAAGCTGAGATTACTTCTAGCATTAACTATGATGATGATTGGGTTGGTAGAGCCGAAATAATTGATCAATTAGTTATTAAAATGCGCGATTCCTGTCGAGTCTTAATCCTAACAGGGATTACGGGAATTGGTAAAACAACTCTGGCTGAACGATTAGCTTGGGAATTAAAAGAGGATTTCCCTAAATGTTTTATCGTCAAGTTTGATAGTCAAGAAAATACAGATTTTGCTAGTGTAGCAGCTCAATTGCTGATTGGTTTGGGAGAGACTGTTACATCAGAAGATCGAAAGGAAGCACAGCGGTTGTTGAATTGGTTAGTTAGCTGCTTGGCGGAAAATCGCTATCTGGTAGTGCTGGATTCATTAGAACTTATTCTCCAAGGAAATATCGAGACAGGATGGAGCGATTTTCAGGATGATTACTGGGAGAAATTCTGGCAAAAGTTACTATCAATAAACTCTTGCCAAAGTTCCCTGATATTAACATCCCAAGATTTGCCTGCACAGTTGGAAGCGATTGGCTCTCGTTATCCAAAATCTTGGTATTGCCAACATTTAAGTGGACTTACAGAATTAGAACAGTTGGAGTTGTTTGAAAAGATCGGAATAGAGAGCGATTCGGAATCAGATGGAGTAAACTTTTTAAAAAGGATTGGTGCTGCTTATGAAGGTCATCCTTTAGCATTACGAGTTATTGGTGGAGAAATAGTTAGCCAACCTTTTGCTGGTAATGTTGTAGCCTATTGGAAAAGGTATGGGTATGAAATAGAAGAAATTGATCAGATTCAGGCAGAAACTGAATTGGATTCAAGGGATGACAAACTAAGACTGGATAGCTATAATCGCCACTTGCAGAGGGCAGTAAAGCATCGGGTGGAAAAGACATTTGAGCGGCTAGCCAATGATATTTTTAACGCCTATCAACTCCTTGGCTATGCTTCAGTTTATCGCCGCCCAGTATCAGAAACTTTTTGGCTGAGAATTGCGGCAAGGTTGGGTTGGGATGAAGATAAACAACAGGCGGCACTAGATGCGTTACGGGATCGCTATTTGATTGAAGAAGAAATTATTAATGATGAATTACTTTTGAGACAACATAATTTGATTCGCAGTGTGGCGCTAAATCATCTACAAAAATGGAATAATGAGAGGTAACTGCGAATTGAAAAACCTAACCCCCCAGCCCCCTTCCCTGCAAGGGAAGGGGGAGTATGATGCCAGGATAGGGGTAAGTGAAAAAAGCCCCTCTCCTAGACGGGGAGGGTTTGGGGAGGGGTAAGATTCGTCGTTAATTACCACAATCTCTAATTATGACAAACAATTTTTTTGAAGCAGAAGTTAAAACACAACAATCCCTAGAAAATATTGACTTTACCCAAAGTGGCGAGTTAGTGCTAACTAATTTAGGAATCGAGATTTCATCACCTCCCCTAGATAACATCTCACCTTGGCAATTTGCCCATTACATCGCCGTAGAAAATTGGCTAACCGAATACAAACCTCAATCCAATGCGACTAATTTAGAAAAAGTACGGGGTTCCCTGGAAGCATTTCATCATCTCTGTGAAGTAGAAGCCTGGGAAACAGCAAGTAAAATACTTTTCCTACAACCCAACTTACCCAATACTCAAGAATTACACAAACAACTAGGTACTTGGGGCTATTATCGCGAACAAATTGAACTTTACCACAGGCTTCTAAATAAATCTAATCCAGAGTTAGATTGTATTTTACTCCATGGCTTAGGCTGGGGTTATTGCTATCTGGGAAAATCAGATTCAGCCATTTACTACCATCAGCAACTGTTAGATATTGCCTGTAAAACCCACAACCGTAAAGCAGAAGTACAAGCGCGACGTGGTTTGGGTAGAGTTTACGGTTGGTTTATCGGAGAATATCAGACTGCACTACAGTATCATCAGCAACAATTAGAAATTGCGCGGGAAATCGGAGATCCAGAAGAGGAAGGATATGCTTTAGATGAATTAGCTCATGTTTACTGTACATTAGGACAATATCATAATTGTATTAAATATGCCCAACAAGGATTAACAATTGCTCGTGAGATTGGTAATCAAGAGATGGAAATAGAGATCTCAATTGGTATAGGAGCTAAATATATTTTTATGGGGCAACACCACAAGGGGATTCCACCTCTTTTACAAGCTTTAGATGTCAGCAAAAAAAATAACAATCGCCGTCAAGAATGGAGTACATTATGTCATCTTGACGCTTGCTACTGTAGCCTAGGACAGTATCAACTTGCCATTGAATATGGCGATAAAGCCTTAGAAATTATCCGTGAGATTGGCGATAAATATGGAGAATGTAGAACCTTGGGATTTCTAGCTATTGCCTATTCTCTTTCGGGACAGTATGATCTAGCAATTCAATATTTTCGATCGGCCTTGACATTAAACCATCAAATTGGTCATCGGCAAGTAGAGGGATTTAATCTAGTCAATCTTGCCTATTGCTACGGTTGCTTGAAACAACACGAAGAAGCAATTAGTTATTCTCAGGAAGCGATGAGAATTGCTTGTGAAACTCACCATAACGAACTCCAAGGTTTAGCAATATCAACTTTAGCTAATACCTACTGGCATCAAGGGCAATATATTCGAGGGTTACTTTTACTAGGTAAGAGTCTGTTAGTTAATCCACCTTGGCAAAGTATCAATGGTCAGATAATTTTGAAAAAAGCGATTGAAATAATCGGTAAAACTCTAAAGAGGTTACTGAATTTAGTTTAGCGAGCGAACCCTATATATAGAGTTTAGTGACAGATTTTGCTTAAGTTTTATAGCCTTTTTTCAGGCTGTTGCGACTTCGATCCCACCTTGGGCTACACTTAAGTTAAGAGTATCTCAAATCCCCTTTGTTATGAGCTATCACAACATTATTACGATTGAACCTGGTAAACGGGGTGGAAAGCCCTGTATTAGACGGATGCGAATCACTGTATATGATGTGTTAGGTTGGCTATCAGTCGGCATGTCTCATGCAGAAATCTTGGATGATTTTCCTGAGTTAACTGAAGAAGACATTAGGGCATGTCTGGAGTTTGCTGCTGACAGAGAACGTCGTCTTGTTGCTGTGGTAGGTGGTACTTGAAACTACTGTTTGTGAAATTGCTCTTCGACCAAAACTTGAGCCGAAAACTGGTGAATCGACTTGCAGATATTTTTCCTAACTCTAGCCATGTTCACTTTCATAATTTGACGGAAGCAGAAGATAGCGAGATTTGGGAGTTTGCCAAGGCTCAAAACTTTTGTATTGTCACCCAAGATCCTGACTTTGCTGAACGAAGTCGTCTTTACGGAGCGCCTCCGAAAGTTATTTGGCTGCGGTGTGGTAATGGACCAACAAGTAGTGTGGAAGCAATATTTCGATCTGGTGTTGAAACGATTCAATAATTTATAAGCAATGCTTCGTTAGATTGTCTTGAACTGTACTGATAGTTGATAGCATTTTCTTCTAAAATGAAGGAACAGCGATCTCTATCTAGCAAATACACTAATAAAAATTGGCTCGAAAGCCAAAAACCAACAACCAACAACCAATAACCAACAACCAACAACTACTCCTTTTGCTCTCCAAAAACCATTTGGAGAATCATCGGTTTACCACCCTCGCGATGATGCCTATCCGCCCAATCGCGAATAACTTGATCGAGATCCGCCATGGCTTGCTCGATATTTTCTGCTGGAATATCTAGTTCTTCTAATACCCGCATTGAATTTGGCAGACGCTCCGCCCAATCTCTCATTAATCGGAAAAATTGTGCGGTATCTTCTACTACTGTGTAAGTCCGTTCTTTGCCATCTACTGGCGAATAAGATGCACGAGTCAGGGCATAAAAAGGGAGACCCCAAGGACTATCAATTCGGGTTACAGTTCCTGAATAAATTAAGCGACGTTTGATATGTTCCGCCATGGCTTCGCTTAATGGCAAACCGCGATCTGCGGGGAAATCTTCCTGGGAACGACTGTGCAAAAATTCAATTAATTCCAAGAATTGGAGGGAATTAACTACTTGGGCATCTGGAAGATTCGGTGGCAATTTTTCCTCAAGATGGCGCTTTTCTTCAGGGGAGAGACTATTCCCTGAAATACGAGATCTTCCTGGTATCCAAGGAAACTGTTCCATCCAGACATAAGGAAATTGAATCAGATAGCGGGGTTCTTGAGAACCCAGCATCTTTAAGAGTTTCCCTTGAGTGAGGGCTTGTTTAACTTCTTCAACTATGACCTTAACTCGTTTTGGCTCAATGTGGTGTAAGTGTCCGGTCATCCGGATATTTTCACCTTGTTCCAAATAGGTCATGTATATGGCACACTTAGCAGCAGTTGCCGCTGCATCTAGGAAAGCCCCATGTCGGTGTCCGCTGGTTCTCATGGCGCTGAAAGCCAGGTACAGCATTATCTGATCCATGGCACTGGGGCTAAGGCTTTTGATCAGATCGAGTTGGTTAATCATTTTAGGGGGCAGTCACATCGCATGAGTACAAAAATGTTATTCATCAGAGCCTTTTTAAAAAGCTATTCTCTCATTGGACTTGACAAAACTATCTGTCAGTCATCACATGTCAACCATTAGGTCGTCACTCGATCTACTCTAACTAGCTATAGCAGCTTGTATCAGATAGTGAAAGATGGCTATGACGCCCGATTGAGCTTAGAAAGGATAGTTGTAGTAGATTGTTAACCCAGTATTGGCACTCCTGACTCAGCCTTTCAACCACACTAACTCCCCATAGTCAGTCTCACAAGCAAGGGATTGTTTCTCCCGCGTTTGGGGAATTGCCTCTCGACTAGGGGAAATGAACAGTCAAAGGAAAGGACTATTGTATATCACTTATCCGTTCGAGGTAGGGTTTTCTTTTCGTCTTGAGATGCACGCCTTCCTTTCTATTTAGGCTCAACCCTACTCCTGCCAATGGTCTATGTTAAGTTGTGAATAACTTTTACAAGGAACTCCTCTAGGCAAACTCACTGTTTTAGATCCTCAGTCAGTACTCTTTGAGTACTCTTCAAGTAGCAGACCCTACGCCTACTTCAAGCACCCTAATTTTGCTCCATATTCCTTGATTATATACAATCAAGAGGCAATCGCCAACTGGAAAACTTCTCCACCACCAGTTCTAATTGAGGGGAGAAGTTGTTCCAGGTAATATTAGATTATATCACAGAGCCGGACTGGCTTAGGCCCAAGAGAACTCTCTCCGTCCACTACCACGATGGGCGATTGGGGAATTCAAAATTTTCTGCGATTGAACGAAATCCCGGCGCGCTCCGCCGCTAGAAGGAGACTTAGGAGCTGATTGTCCGGTTTTAACCAAAGATAAGAGTTGACTGGAAGTCACAGATTTCAATAAGGTAGATGAAGAGTTTGCAACAATCTGTGAATTAAAGCCGAGGGAGATTGTGAGCAGGCTGGCAACAAGAATAGAGGTGTAAATGCGCATAGTAGGCGTTCCGTGTCAGGGTTTCTACTTCCTGATACGGGCTTTCTATAAGAGCTTCAGGAAAAACTTTGACTGGAGTTTATAGTTTTGATGAAGATTGATGATAAACTGAGAGTCTTTGCCTGAAGTGTTGTTCGTTGTTGGTTGTTCGTTGTTCGTTGTTGGTTGTTCGTTGTCCCTTGTTTTGCCAATAACCAATAACCAGTAACCAGTAACCAATAACCAATAACCAATAACCAGTAACCAGTAACCAATAACCAATAACCAATAACCAATAACCAATAACCAATTATGTCCTCATCTACTAAGCCGCCCTATTTAAGAGACTTTGCTCAGTGTAAGCAACACGTAGCCAGCATTTTCCATAATGATGGGTGGGAAGTTGAAACCCCAGACTCCGATCAACCGGATTACGATCTAGTTGTCCGGAAAGGAAACCAAGTCGGTGCTATCCATGTAAAATGGCTGATTAGTCCCGTTCAAAAGCCCCAAATTCTCAGGTTTTTGGGATTTTTAGAGTCGGAAGCGGGAAAACAGTTTAATTGTGGTTTTTTTGTGACGACAAAAGGATTTAGCGCTCCCGCCCGTGCCCTGATAACTTCTTGGGGAATGGATGCGAAAATTCATTGCGGTATTACTGCCGATGACCAAATTATTTGGGTGCATGATGAGGAGTTGCCTCCACCAAATCCTCCCAAGCAAGGGAAAATTTATATTGGCGTTTTTACTTGCAAAGGTGGAGTTGGAAAAACTACTGTTTCTGCTCATTTGGCAGGCTCTTTTGCCTTGGAAGGATTTAATGTAGCTCTTGTAGATTTAGATCCGGAGCAGAATCTCCAGAAGTTACTAGGTGATGGGGTTGATGTGCCTAAGTCAAAAGGTTTGGGCGCAAGTACTTATGTGGCGGTTTACGATTGGCGAGAGTGGCATGAAGATGCGGCTCGTGATTGTAAAATTGTTATTTGTGATTGCTCGCCTGCATTGGAACGAAATCCGAAAGATTTGATTAGTAAATTTGATTATTGTCTTATTCCCACAACCTTAAATCCATTGGGGATTAATAAGCACGGTCAAGTTATTAAAGATACGGTTAGAGAAATCAGAGCAATTAATAAGCAGGCTCATTTATTTGTTCTGGTTAATAATTTCAAAAATCCAGGTTCTCAGCGACGATTAAAGCTTTTGAGAGACTGCTTTATTAATACTTATGAGGAAATTAAACAGACAGATGATAAATTTCACTGTATCGATCCTACAGAAGTCTGTATCCGCTCTAGCGATCAACTCTATTACTGGGGTATCCATTTACTGGAGCATCCAGAGGAAGCTCGCAGTGAATTAGCTTTTAAGTTAGTAGGCGGAATTTGCTATCCTCGTGAGGATTTTATCAGTTTGGCTGATTATATTGAACGAGAAGCTGGTTGGGGTATCCTCAGAAATTAAGAGGATTAATCTGTAGAGCAGGCATCTTGCCTGCTAGCTCTAGATGAGATGAATAAGGATTCCCAGGTAAGATGCCTGGGCTACAAATTAGATTTTTTATTGGTACAATGAATAAGGATCCCCAGGCAAGATGCCTGGGCTACGAATTGGGATTAAATCAAAATTCACAAACAATATGGAGCAATATGAAAGCACAAGTATTTAGAGGTGTCAATCAGTTAAGTTATGAAGATGTACCGCTGCCAGAAATTAACGCTGATGAGGTGTTGGTACAGGTACGCATTGTGGGATTGTGTCAGTCAGATATCAAGAAAATTCGCTATCCTTTATATGAGCCTCCCCGCATTTATGGGCATGAAACTGCTGGCGTAATTACGGCGGTAGGCAATGCTGTCACGGGTTGGCAAGTTGGACAAAGGATTGTTGTCATGCACCACATTCCTTGTATGCGCTGTGGCTATTGTATGAATGACAATTTTTCTATGTGCGAAACTTATAAAAATATTACCACAACGGCGGGATTTATACCTAGTGGTGGGGGTTTTGCTGAGTATGTGAAAGTGCCTGGGCATATTGTCCAAAATGGTGGACTTATTCCAATTCCCGATAGTGTCAGTTTTGAGAAGGCAAGTTTTGTTGAACCAACTAATTGCTGTCTAAAAGCTGTTAAAAAAGCCCAAGTTGCCCCAGGGCAAACTGTTTTGGTGACGGGTGCTGGCCCAATTGGGCTAATGTTTATTATGCTGGTAAACTATTTTGGTGGAAAAGCGATCGCAACGGATCTTCTCCCCTCTCGGATTGAGAAGGCTAAGGCTGTGGGGGCGGAAGCTGCTTTCGATCCTCGCGATCCAGATTTAAAAGATAAAATTCTCTCTCTTACTGATAACATGGGAGTAGATACAACTTTGTTGGCTGTTCCCAGCGATAAGGCGTTTTTCCAAGCTCTGGATTCTACCCGCAAAGGTGGTAAAATTGTATTTTTTGCTGAGTTTCCCGATGAGGTGGAAATTCCAATTAATCCAAATATTCTCTATCGAAAAGAAATCGATTTGATGGGGAGTTATAGCTCTTCTTATCGGTTGCAATCTCTCTCTGCTGATATTGTTTTCAACCGTCGCATTGATGTAGATGCTTTAATTAGCGATCGCTATCCTCTTGCTGATTTAGCTGCTGCTGTAGAAAGGGCAGTTTCTCCGACACCGGATACTTATAAGATTTTGATTTATCCTTAGATAGCAGGTTGGCAGCGGCGGGGCACATTAGTCTGTAGCATCTAACTTTGGCAAAGATACTCGTTTTTTGCCCCCAACAGTAGCTCTCACCAACGAACAATTCTATCATTTGTGCATGGCAAATGAAGAATGGCGTATTGAATTAACCGCTGAAGGAGAATTAATTATTATGTCCCCAACAGGTGGCGAAAGTGGCATTAGAAACTCAGAGTTAAATATACGGGTTGGTTTATGGAATCGCCAAACCAGATTAGGATTTGTCTTTGACTCCTCTACTATTTTTATTTTACCCTCTGGTGCAAAACGAGGATCAGATGTTTCTTGGGTAAGTCGGGAAAGATGGGAAGCATTATTTGTTGAAAATCGGCGTAATTTTCCGCCTTTATGTCCAGACTTTATCATTGAATTACGTTCCGAAAGTGATAGTTTGAGTCAACTGCAAAGTAAAATGTGTGAATATATTGCTAATGGTTTGCAACTCGGTTGGTTGCTCGATCCTAAAACTCCCCTAGTGGAAATTTACCGCCCTAATGGAGAGGTGGAAACTTTAAGTTTTTCTTTAGATAACCTGCCTAACTTGTCAGGGGAATCTGTCTTGCCCGGATTTATCCTGAATCTGGCAGCAATTTTTAATATTTAAAAAATATGAAGGGGATCTGAAGAGGATCTCAAAGAGTAAACTAGGTAATAGAACATGCTAGTACAATCTAAAATAGGGGGTTAAAGAAAGGCTATGGCGATCGCAACTATTAATCCAGCGACTGGGGAAAATTTGAAAACCTTTGCACCGCTAGGTAATGAGGAAATTGAAGCCTCCTTAGCTCTGGCACAAGCGGCATTTACCCAATACCGCAAAACTTCCTTCGCCCAACGGGGAGTATGGCTGAAGGCGGCGGCTGATATTTTAGAGCGGGATAAGCTGAATTTCGGTAAGCTGATGACGCTGGAAATGGGGAAAACCCTGAAAAGTGCGATCGCAGAAACCGAAAAATGTGCTTTGGTTTGCCGCTTTTATGCTGACAATGGGGCAGATTTTCTGGCTGATGTGCCTGCTACTACTGATGGTAGTAAAAGTTTTATCCGCTATCAACCTTTGGGGATAATTTTGGCAGTAATGCCATGGAATTTTCCTTTCTGGCAAGTATTCCGTTTTGCTGCGCCTGCGCTAATGGCAGGGAATGTGGGGATTTTGAAACACGCTTCTAATGTGCCCCAATGTGCTTTAGCGATTGCAGAGATATTTAAGGAAGCAGGTTTGCCAGAGGGAGTTTTTCAAACTTTATTGGTTGGGGCTGATAAAGTTAAAGATATTGTTAGCGATGTCCGAGTGAAAGCTGCTACGTTAACAGGTAGTGAAGCAGCGGGAATTAGTTTAGCATCGATTGCGGGATCTCAAATTAAGAAGACGGTGTTGGAATTGGGAGGAAGCGATCCCTTTATTGTCACTGAAAGCGCCGATTTAGAGGCGGCGGTGGCGACTGGAGTTATCGCCAGAATGATTAATAATGGGCAATCTTGTGTTGCTGCAAAACGGTTTATAGTTGTAGATGCGATCGCAGATGAATTTGAACGGCGGTTTGTGGAGAAATTCCAATCTCTGAAAATTGGCGATCCGATGGATGAAACTACTGATATCGGTCCTTTAGCTACTCCAGCTATTCTACAAGATTTAGACCAATTAGTCCAATCTTCGATTAGTCAAGGCGCAAAAGTACTAATTGGCGGCCAACCTTTGAGCGATCGTCCCGGTAATTTCTATCCTCCTACTATTTTAACAGACTTCCCACCAGGAACATCAACGGAAACAGAAGAATTTTTTGGTCCAGTGGCGCTATTGTTTCGGGTGAAGGATATAGAAGAAGCTATTGCCAAAGCCAATAATATCCCATTTGGTTTAGGTGCTAGTGCTTGGACGAATAATGAAGCGGAAGCAGAGCGATTTATTGATGAATTGGAAGCGGGGGCAGTTTTTATTAATGGCTTGGTTAAATCCGATCCCCGTTTACCATTTGGTGGGATTAAACGATCTGGATATGGCAGGGAATTAGGGATTCAAGGTATCCATGAATTCGTTAACATTAAGACTGTTTGGGTTAAATAATTTAACGACACATTGGAAGAGAATCGAATCTACTAATAGGAGAAAAAAGATGAGCCAGACACCTATTACCGTCACCTATTCCTTAGAGGAAATCTTAAGCCGTATCGAGGGTAAGATAGATAAGCTGGATGAAAAATTCACAGATAAGATAGATAAATTGGATGCAAAATTCACAGATCAGATCAATAAACTGGATGCAAAATTCACAGATCAGATCAATAAACTGGATGATAAGATCGATAAACTGACTGTAGAAGTAGCTAACTGCACCACCAACATCAATAATTTAGACAAACGAGTCGAAAAACTAGAAGGAACCCAAAAGAATCAGATTTGGACATTAATTACACTATTAGGCGGCTCTTTAATTGCCGTTGGTTTTAGAGCATTTTTTATGGACAATAATCCCTGATGGTTTAACGGATAGTTAAGTCTAGCAGTATGGTACAGCTAAAATGGTGAAATAGAAAGTAAGTTAGTAGCCCTAATCCGCACCTATAGTGCTAAATCTGGGGCTACGCACTAATGTTAATGTACTTAAGTATAGAAAAGAAGATGAGTCAGACACCGATTACCGTCACCTATTCCCTAGAGGAAATCTTAAGCCGTATCGAGGGTAAGATAGATAAGCTGGATGAAAAATTCACAGATAAGATAGATAAATTGGATGCAAAATTCACAGATCAGATCAATAAACTGGATGCAAAATTCACAGATCAGATCAATAAACTGGATGATAAGATCGATAAACTGACTGTAGAAGTAGCTAACTGCACCACCAACATCAATAATTTAGACAAACGAGTCGAAAAACTAGAAGGAACCCAAAAGAATCAGATTTGGACATTAATAACACTCTTAGGCGGCTCTTTAATTGCCGTTGGTTTTAGAGCATTTTTTATGGATAATAATCCCTGAGAGATTAAAAAGTTTTGATTTTTGAGTTAATTGTATTTGGCATCGGGTGCAATTTTTATTAATAGCTTTGTTAAATCCCAGCCACGGTAAATATTATAAATGGAGAAAACCGATGACTCAGACACCGATTACAGTCACCTATTCCTTAGAGGAAATATTCAGCCGTATCGAGCGAAAGATCGATAAACTGGATGAGAGATTTACACAGCAAATCGATAAATTGGACGAAAAGATCGATAAATTGGATCAGAAATTTACACAGCGAATCGATAAATTGGATGAGAAAATCGATAAACTGGATCAGAAACTAACGGATAAAATCGATAAACTCACCGTAGAAGTAGCCACTTGTACGACAAACCTAAGTAATTTAGATAAACGAGTCGAAAAACTAGAAGGAACCCAAAAAAATCAGATTTGGACATTGATAACACTGTTAGGCGGATCTTTAATTGCCGTGGGGTTTAGGGCATTTTTTATGGAAAATAATCCCTGACTCGGCGATCTCACTCCCGTGTAATTAACCATAATTAAGTATGGTGCGTCAGATTTAAAGGTTAGGGAAGTAGATTTGCTTCCATTCTTAAAAACCCCAGAAATATGCCAAAAAATATTATAAATGGAGAAAACCGATGACTCAGACACCGATTACAGTCACCTATTCCTTAGAGGAAATATTCAGCCGTATCGAGCGAAAGATCGATAAACTGGATGAGAGATTTACACAGCAAATCGATAAATTGGACGAAAAGATCGATAAACTGGATGATAAATTTACACAGCAAATCGATAAGTTGGATGAGAAAATCGATAAACTGGATCAGAAACTTACACAGCAAATCGATAAACTAGATCAGAAACTAACGGATAAAATCGATAAACTCACCGTAGAAGTAGCCACTTGTACGACAAACCTAAGTAATTTAGATAAACGAGTCGAAAAACTAGAAGGAACCCAAAAAAATCAGATTTGGACATTGATAACACTGTTAGGCGGATCTTTAATTGCCGTTGGTTTTAGAGCATTTTTTATGGACAATAATCCCTGAAAGATTAAATAATTTTGAGTTGGGAGTTGACTGTAGTAGGATGACAAGCTTCAAATAGTCCGTTAGGGCTATGGTTGATACTTTATTGGGTAACATGCGTCAAGCCAACCTAAATCTATTACACCATTTTAGCCTTGTCATCCTTCACCTACTTCAGTTTGCGGTTTGCAAACCGAGCAGGGATTAAAATGTTTTTTGAGTTTGTTGCCAAAACAGCAGCACCGAGAATACCTGCTCCTGTCGCCAAAGCCCCTGACACCAAGTAAACCGTGCGGCTTGATTCGGCGGCAAATGGACTGGCGGCGAGATAACCTCCCAT
Organism: Limnofasciculus baicalensis BBK-W-15; assembly: GCF_024178385.1. Lineage (GTDB taxonomy): Bacteria > Cyanobacteriota > Cyanobacteriia > Cyanobacteriales > Coleofasciculaceae > Limnofasciculus > Limnofasciculus baicalensis. The sequence continues at coordinate 22,773 of NZ_JAMZMM010000042.1, forward strand.
AATCGCCACATCTGTCAGAGCGCCATAAGCAGCAAATACTCTACCGTGCAAATCCTCTGAAACGCGCTTGTGGAGTAAGGTGGTGACAGCAACATTGTGCAAACCATTAGCCATACCTCCGACAACGAATACCGCAGCTACCACTGCCAGGATCGGAAAAATACCCGATAGAAGCATAGAAACTCCAATTGTGGCAGCCCCAGCTAGGGCAGATAATTCTAAGCGCCGTTCAAAAAACGGAGTTCCTCCGGCTAAAGCTCCACAAATCAGTCCTCCTCCCCATACAGCCACCAGCACTCCATAGGCGATGCTGCCGCCTTTAAGAGGATCGCGAACAAAGAAGATAAAGGCGACATCTGATAGGGAAGTGGTGAAGACAATTACTGTTAAAACCGGAAGTACCACCCGCAAAACTGAGTCTTGCCATAAAATCCGTATCCCTGCCATAGCACCGTCAAAGAATTTTTCACTTTTACCCTCTTCAAGGGAACGGCGACGGATGCCAGAAAACCAGATTACAGGTGCGGCAATTAAAAATGTAGCGGCATCAAGTAGCAAGGCGGTGGATGTGCTACTTTGGGCTACGAGTATACCGCCTAAAACCGGACCAACCAGGGAGCCACTACCCCGGATACACTCCATCACAGTATTGGCACGGGCTGGAGTGACTAGGGGAGATTTACTGCTTTCTACGATAATAGGTAAAAGAGCAAAAAGGGCAGGTCCACTTACTGCAAACAAGCTACCGAGTACCGCAGCACCTGTTAGCAGTAATCCAATGTTATCTGTGGTTGAGAGTAAGCAAAGAAGTAGTCCTTGTAATATTAGAGCGATGACTAATACGCGAGTTGTTTCTAGACGATCGATTAGCTGACCGGAAATTGGACCGAGCAAGATGCCGGGAATTAGCTGCGCTGCAAGCAGCATTGAAATGGAGAAGCCAGAAGAAGATGCACTTTCAACTTTAAAGATAAAAGCAACTAGAGCAACTTCATCTCCGAGGGTTGAAAGAAAGAGTATGAAAATTAGAATCAGTGTGGTGGTGAGGGGAAGGCGGCGATCGCAAGAACTCATTATTTTTGGACAGTTTTAGAAATCGATGAGTAGGTTAGTAACAATGGCACAGCAGAGCTAACTTTTGTGTCAGATTGTTTCGATTTATTACCGATTTCACTATAATATAATCTAAAAAAAATATAAAAAAGACATCCGTAAATTTACTGAAATTTACGGATGTCTTTTTTTTATACCTGTCAGTAGATACATTGAAAAAGTGATAATATGCCAAATTTCATCAGTAAATCTACTGATATTG
>NZ_JAMZMM010000367.1 GCF_024178385.1 Limnofasciculus baicalensis BBK-W-15
CACTCCCCACTCCCTACTCCCCACTCCCCCAACTATGTTTAACCGTTTTCAAGGACTAATTTCCAAAGGTAAGAAAGGCGTAGGGATAGAATTAGCACCCGAACGCATTAATATTGCCCAACTAAAGAAACAAGGTCAAGGCTACAAACTCACCACTCTATACTCTCACGAAGTACCAGAAGGAGTATTTGAAGCAGGACAGATTGCCAATTCACCCCAATTAGCGGAATTGATCAAGACTGCCCTCGCCGAGAGTAAAGTAAAAGCAGATCGTGTTGCCACAGCAGTACCGATGCGAGAAGCCGTAATCCGGATTATTCCGATTCCAGCGGAATTAGACGATCGCGAACTTCGAGATATGGTACTAAATCATGAAGCAGGACTATATTTGCCCTATCCCCGCGAAGAAGTAGATTTAGACTATCAGAAGCTAGGCTTCTTTATGGATGAAGATGGCATCGAGAAGGTACAAGTACTCCTAGTCGCTACCCGAAAGGAAGTTACCGACACCTATCTCGATACCTTTCAGCAGGCTGGGTTAAAAGTAGATATCCTAGAAATAAATAGTTTCGCCCTAATTCGCACCATCCGAGAACAACTACGGCAATTTGCTAGCCAAGAAGCAGCAGTTTTGGTAGATATTGAATTTGATAGTACCGAAATTGCGATCGTCGTGGATGGAGTACCCCAATTCTCCCGCACCGTACCCATCGGCACATTTCAACTCCAAAGCGCCCTCTCCAGAGCCATGAATTTACCCTCCTCCAGAAACACCGAATTACTCCAAGGGATGACTATTCCCAATACACCAGTCGATGGTATTCGCACTGGCGCTACTGGTATTAATCCTGGAATGGCGGCACTACTGAGAGTCTTGGGGGAACTTGCAGACGAATTACGTCGTTCTATCGATTTTTATCTCAATTCTAGCGACAATTTAGAAGTAGCTCAGTTACTTTTAGCAGGGCCAGGTGGTGGCATCGGACAACTGGATGAATTCTTCACTCAAAGGTTAAGCTTACCTGCTACTCAGGTAGATCCCGTGGCATCCCTTGCCCTGGAGTTGGATGAAGAAATTCCCTCAGTACGACGACCGGGATTGGGAACAGTACTAGGATTAGGATTGCGGGAGGTTTAAAAATATGTATAGCCTAGATGTTAATTTCTTAAACGATAGAGAGGAATATTTACAGAGCGAGCAGAAACAGGGAGGAGCAAAAAAACAGATCCAAATGGGTTCTATAGCACCCATAATTTTAGGAGCGGCAGTAGGTTTACTTGCTCTGGGCGGAGTAGGTGGATTTTGGTTTTACATCCAACAAGAAAATGCTAATTTAAATCAGCAAAAAGCGGATTTAGATGCTAAACTCGCAGCAGCAAAAGCTCTTCAGAGTGAAGTTAGCAAAATCGATAACGACATCAAAAAAGTGAAGGAGGAAACCAACGCGCTGGCAACGGTATTTAATCAAATTAAACCGTGGTCAGCTATGTTGCAAGACATTCGCGAACGGACTCCTGCTGGCATCCAAATTCAAACTGTCCAGCAAACCCAAGTTGTAGTAGCAGCCACTGCAGCTCCCGCTCCTACTGCTTCTCCTAGCCCCAATGCTCCAGCCCCTGTAGCACCACCCCCAAGCATCAATCTAGAGATTGGAGGTACTGCTCGCTCCTTTGATGAGGTGAATTATTTTGTGTTAAGTATGCAGAAATCACCTTTCTTGGAATCCGGTACAACCCAATTAGTTTCAGCTCAGGTGATTGATAACCCCACCAAATTGGAACTACCTAAAGACAATCAGAATAAATCAGTAGCCAAAGTAATCTACGCTCTTCCCAAGTTAGTGAGCTACAAAATTCAAACTACTTTGAATGATGTCCCCGCTTCGGAAATTCTGCGAGATTTAGATCGAAAAGGTGCGGTAGGATTAGTCACACGAATTAGGACTATTCAACAGATTGAGCAGAATAACATAACTAAACCAAATACCCAGACAAATACTCAGACACCTACTCAGACACCTACCCAGACAAAGAGCCAGAAACCTACTGGAGTTAGTACACCATGACATCATATAATCTAGAATTTAATGACGAAGGTCAGGAAGAAGCAGCTAGTTACCCCACAGCCTTTGGTATTACTTTCACTCCACAAATATCAGGAATCCTCCTCGCCGTTGTCGGTATTGCCGGAGCAGCTTACATGTACGTCACTTTTGTACAACCATTGTGGCAGGAATACAATAATTCAAAAGCTGAACTAGTCAATAAGCAGCAACAACTGCAAGATACGGCAAAGATTAAAAAACAAATAGCGCAAAAGAAGATAGAACTAGAACAGGCTAAGGTGCAAAATAAAACGGTATTGAGTTTATTTGCCACCGACAGAAAAGTTGATACATTGTTGCTAGATATCAACAGTGCGATCAAAACCAGAAAAGGGAAGTTAACCAGCTTTAAACCAGCAGGAAATCCTCAACCCCAGGGAGCAGATACGGGCGGTGTGATTAATGATGGTTCTTTGGGTTCCCTGGTTAATGGCAAACTAAAACGCAAAACCTTTGAGGTAGAGCTTGACGGAAACTTTGACCAACTATTATCAATTATGCGGCAGTTTGAGCTGTTGCAAACTCTCCTCATAGTCAAAGACTTTAAAACTGAGGTAAAAAACCCGCAGGTGATTGGAATTAGAGATGATGGAAAAGTGATAACAGGAGTAATTGACGACGAAAAAAAATCTGACAAACCCCAAATAATTCCAGGAGGCAAACCCAAGCTGAAAACAACCTTTAAAATAGATGCCCTCTTGCCAGTGACACAAGAAGAAGCTAAGACAGCGGCACCAGCCCAGAAACCAGCTCAGTAGAGTTTTGAGGTTTGAGTTTGAGTAAAAAAAAGGGAAAGAGGGGTTGGTAGTAGGCACTTAAGTTCCTACTACGAACAAGGGAAATAGCAATTAATCAAGAGGAGTGAATCGTGAAACAAGAACAAATATTGAGTGGAATTGCGATGGCTTTGCCCGCCTTCGGCATCGCAACTAGTGTTACCCTACTAGGAACACAATCGGCATGGGCTGCAACATCCCAAGTTACAGGAGTACAGGTTAATGCTAGGGGAAGTACCCTAGAATTAGTTCTGGAAACTCAAACTGGCGATAAAAGACCACAAATTTTCCCAGTTAATCGAGGTAATGATTGGGTAGCCGATATTGTTAATACTCAATTAAGTTTGGTTTCTGGCAAAAGTTTTCGTCAAGAAAACCCTATGCCCGGTATTTCTGCTGTTGTGGTTAGTCAGTTAGATCCTAATAGTATTCGAGTCACTGTCAGTGGAGCAGAAAACTCACCCACAGGTCAAATTATTCAGCAAGAAGATAACACCATTACCTTGGGAATTAGTCCAGCCGCTACTACTCAGGCTTCAACTCCCATACCTGTTACATTACCTTCGGCTCAAGGGAATTCAGCCAAAAATTCAACTATACCAATCCTACCTAATCAACAGATATCTCAAACTCCCTCAAATTTACCCACATCAACAAATTCAATACCTCTGGCTCAGAATAATAATTCAGCCACAGGTTTACCAACACCAACAAATTCTAGACCCTTAATTCAGAATAATAATTCACCCATCCTGATAGCTCAAACACCAAAACCTGAACAAGCCGCACCAACACCAGCAACTCCACCACCACAAGTACCAGCACCAGCACCAGAAGTTCTTTTCCCCAACCCCAAAATCACAATAGATGGAGTTCCCGCAGCTCCATCTGGTACAGTACAACCAGTAGCACCCGCTCCTCCCCTCTTACCCAGAGCAGTTGCTCCACCAGTCGGGGATATTGCAGTTTCCAATATCAACGCTGCTGCTAGTCGGATAGATTTAGGTTCCGCAGCAGTTATTCCGCGCCTCTCCTTACGAGAAGCACCTGTACGAGAAGTATTATCACTCTTAGCCCGTTCTGCGGGACTTAATTTAGCATATATCGGAGAAGGAGGTGGAGCAGCCGGAGCGCCTCCCGGCGATCCCAACGCGGGGGGAGCGGCAGCATCAACAATTACCCTAGATATCGAAAACGAACCCGTTCAAGATGTATTTAACTACGTTCTCCAGCTTTCTGGATTACAGGCAAATCGTCAGGGGCGTACTATATTTGTCGGTTCTCGTTTACCACAAGCTGCTCGTAATATTATTAGTCGCACCCTGCGTTTAAATCAAACTACAGTCGCTAATGCTTCAGCATTTCTTGCCACTCAAGGAGCAGAAGTTCAACAAGTTGTAGAACCAATAGAAAGGGAATTTAACCAACAAACTGGCGCTGTAATTCGGGAAACAAAACAACCTGCTGAACTTCGACCTTTAACAGTAAATCAGCCAGCAGGTTCGAGAGGAGCATTATTACTGATAGGATTATCAGTATCAACAGATGAGCGATTAAATGCGATTACTTTAATTGGGGAACCTCGCCAAATAGAAATGGCGACAACTTTCCTAACTCAGTTAGATTTGCGTCGGCGACAAGTTGCAATTAATGTCAAAATAGTTGATGTTAATTTATTAGGAACAGATGCTTTTAATACTAGTTTCTCCTTCGGGATAGGTGATAGTTTTTTTGTCAACGATGGTGGTTCATTAGTAGTCAATCAAGGGGAATTCAGACCACCCACTGCTTTGCAAGCTAGCTCAAGTTTGGGAAGTCCAACAGTTATTCCCAACCCCTTCGCTGGAGCAAATACTTTCCTTGATATCAATGGTGGATCGGCAACAGTTGTTCCAGGAACAGGAGTAGATACCGTAAGCATTTTCAACGATAGTGCAAATGGCGTTTTCCGATTTGACAGACAAGCTGGAAATGATTTGGCATTTTTTCAACGTTTAGCAGGGATTGCATCTAATCCTTTCCTTGCAGGAATTACAGACTTTACACTGGGAACACCTAATGTTGTCTCGACAACGATAACGCCCGGTACTCCTTCCACTCCGATTATTCAGAATGGTCAGATAGTAGGGTTTACTCCTGGTACTCCTCCTACTTCAAGTACCTCCTTTCAGCAGGGTACTCGTGGGACAGCAACTGCTGCTCTCCCAAGTCTATTCCAATACCCCAAAAAGTTCCTAGCATCCTTACAAGCGCAAATTACTAGTGGTAATGCCAAGATTCTCACAGATCCAACCCTATTAGTCCAAGAAGGACAAACTGCTGGTGTCAATCTAACTCAAGAAGTTGTAGGTAATATTAAGCGGGAAACGGAAAGTAGCGACAATCTAACTACAGTAACCGTAACCACAGAAATTAAGGAAGCTGGTTTAACATTAAACATTGATGTCGAACGGATTGATGATAATGGTTTTATCACTTTAAACGTCAATCCCCGTGTTACCTCAGTCGGTAGTCTTCAAGATATTACCGTTGGAGAGGATACCAACCGCATCGCATTACTAAATGTTCGAGATCTAAATACTGGTAAAATTCGCTTGCGAGATGGACAAACTTTAATTCTGACAGGCATTATCCAAGAAACTGACCGGACTACAGTGAGCAAAGTACCAATTTTGGGAGATATTCCGATTTTGGGTGCTTTATTCAGAAAGACGGAACGGCAAAATCAGCGCCAAGAGGTAATCGTGCTACTGACACCACAGATTCTTGATGATTCAGAGCGTGCTTCCTTTGGCTACAATTACACGCCGGGAAGGGAGACACAGGACTATTTGGAGCGCCGAGGTGTGACTGCACCGGGGCGGAATTAGGGGGTAGGGGAAGAGAGTTTTGAGTTTTGAGTTTTGAGTTTTGAGTTAAAAATCTCCTCCCCCACTCAGGGTGAAGCATTTGGATATTTTAATCCTGGTTAAACAACAAAGGTTATCCCCCAAATGCTTCACCCCTACTTCCCACTCAGGGTGAAGCATTTGGATACAAAATCTTTGGTTTAAGCCGGAGGTTATCCCCCAAATGCTGGGCTAACGCCCCTACAAAATCCTCCCCCACTTCCCACTCCCTACTCCCCACTCCCTACTCC
>NZ_JAMZMM010000368.1 GCF_024178385.1 Limnofasciculus baicalensis BBK-W-15
CCGATGGCGTAAACTTGGCTGGCTTAGTACCCCAATTACCACCTCAATTTGCTGGCAGTATTGCAGGGAAGTTTAATTTAACTGGAAATTTAGCTAATTTATCGCCATCAAGCATAACTGGCAGTGGTAGTGGTAGTGTAAATATAGGTGAGGGCAGGATTAATTTATTAGATGTCGAGCTAGCCGATGGTAGTTTTCGCACTAATATCCAAACCGATGGCGTAAACTTGGCTGGCTTAGTACCCCAATTACCACCTCAATTTGCTGGCAGTATTGCAGGGAAGTTTAATTTAACTGGAAATTTAGCTAATTTATCGCCATCAAGCATAACTGGCAGTGGTAGTGGTAGTGTAAATATAGTCGGAGGTACAATCGCCGCCACTAATATAGTATTAACTAAAGGTACATTCCAAGCCACAGTCGCATCCACCAATATTCAATTGCAGCAAATTTCCCATCAGTTGCGCGGAATCTTAGATGGTGCTATAAATATAGTGGGAAATCTTGCCAACTTAACCCCCACTGCCATTACCCAATCCCTACGAGTTGATGGTAAACTCAATTTTAGTGAAGGAATTCCTGGAATTAAAGGTCCTCTTGCTACCGCATTCCGATGGAGAGGAGACGGAATCGAAATCCAAGAGGCGACTGCGCCGGGATTATCAGCCAGTGGGTTTGTCGGGATAAATCTAAATCGGGGTATTAGCCCAAGCGCCATTACTAATGTTAACTTAGATATTGCCGCCAAAGACATAAACTTACAACAAATTGCCGCCTATCTACCTCCGACTGCCGCAAACCTCAAGGTAGGAGGGAATCTTGACTTTGCCGGAAAGATTGAGGGGACAATTGCCGCGCCCAATATCAGGGGAGACTTAGAGCTAGAAAACTTAATTATTAATGATATAGCATTTGAACCCTTACTGAAAGGAGGAGTAAATACTGACTCCGGTGGAGGATACCAACTTAACCTAAAAGGAGAAAACGACAGAATCGAAGTAGCGCTAGGGAAAGACTATCTACCAATATCATTTAATATTAGACAAGGAAGCGCGATCGCACAAGGTACACGAAAACAAGATAATCTCCAAGTAACCGCCCAAAACTTCCCCATTAACATAATCCAAAAAGTAGCCCCCCTCCCAGGAGCCTTTGCTACCCAACCCTTAGCCGGAGATATTTCCGGCAATCTAGATATAAATCTTAAAACATTTGACATAACCGTAAATAACTTAGCGATCGCAGGATCGATCTTCGACCGTACCCTAGGAAACCAGACAAAACCAGGTAACAATCAATATATCATCTCCGGCAAACTCACATCCACACATCAAGGACCCCAATTCCAAGGTAAAGTAGACGTAGTAGAAGGACAACTACCCGTGTTAGTCGCATTGTGGCAACTATTCGACGTAACCAAAGCCAATCCTCGCTTCCCCACTCCCCCAGAAATCACCCAAGTAGGATTACCAGAATCACACTTACAAATCCAACTACGACGTTTCTCAGAAATTACAGCCCTCCTTGCCCAACAAAAAGCCAAACGGAAAGAAACATCGCCCCTACCAGAATTAAGCGAAATCGATGGTATCTTCACCGGAAGTATTAACCTAGCAGCTAATTTAGCCTCTGGAATTAATGCCGAATTCGATATCCAGGGCAAAGATTGGCAATGGGGAGCCTTCCAAACCAGTCAAGTTATTGCCAAAGGGAGTTTCAAAGATAGCGTATTAACACTATTACCTGTGAGAATAGAAGCCGGAGATAGTATCGCCACCTTCTCCGGCACAATTGGCGGCGAGACACAATCGGGTAAATTGCAATTAGAAAACGTACCCATTGCCCTAATTCGAGAATTTGTAAATTTACCACCAGCCATTGGATTCGGAGGGAAAATTAATGGTAGCGCCACCCTTGCGGGTAATTTAGCCAACCCCCAAGCCAGAGGAGAGTTAACAGTTGTCGATGCCAGCTTAAACCAAGAAAAAGTCCAGTCAGTTGTCGGGAGTTTCAGTTATAATAACGCCCGTCTCAACTTTGCCGCAGATAGTATTTTAGCAGCTAACTCCGATCCCATAACAATTACAGGGAGTATTCCTTACAAACTACCATTTCCAGATGCCATATCCCCTGATAATAATAAGCTAAACTTGGATATAAACGTCAAAGATAAGGGGCTTGCTATCTTAGATATCCTCAGCCGACAGCAAATTGTATGGCTAGATGGAAAAGGGGATGTAAATGTAAAAATTGAAGGAATATTTGACCAAGAAAAAGGTCGTCCCACAGACTTAATTGCCAATGGAACTGCGATTGTGAGCGATGCCAAAATAGCAGCCCAAACACTACCAGAACCCCTGACAAACGTAGCGGGTGAAATTCAATTCAATTTTGACCAAATCGATGTAAAAAGCTTTAGCGGTAATTTTGGCGGAGGTCAAATTACAGCATCAGGAACCCTACCAATTTCTGAACCTGTTCCCCAAACCAATCCATTAACTGTAAATATACCAGATTTAGCTCTAAATTTAAAAGGACTTTATAGTGGAGCTGTCAAAGGAAATATTACCCTCGCAGGTGCAGCTTTAGCCCCAGTATTAACGGGTAAACTTGAGTTATTTAATGGTAGAATACCTCTACCAGATGAAGCCAGTAGTGCCGTTAGTGTCAGTGCGGAAACTGATACTGGTATTCCTGTAGAATTCAATAACTTAGAAATTACCCTTGGTAAAGACATCCAAATTCGTCAAGCACCTATTTTAAATTTCCTAGCAGAAGGGATCTTGACGATTAATGGCTCTTTAAATAATATGAAACCAAAAGGAGAGATTGATTTACGACGGGGACAGGTAAATATATTTACCACTCAGTTCCGGTTAGCAGGAGGTTATAATAATAAAGCACGATTTATTCCAGATCGTGGATTCGATCCAGAATTAGATGTACAGCTAGTCACATCAGTTGCCGAAGCCACCCAAAGACGACTACCTAACGACCCCCAATCAGCCGAAATTAGTGATACAGTGAATACTAGTTTCGGCTCAGTCCAAACAGTACGAGTGCAAGCAAAAGTATTAGGTCCAGCAAGTCAGTTAGCAGATCGATTAGAATTAACTAGTACACCTGCCCGGAGTGAATCAGAAATTGTCGCCCTGTTGGGAGGTGGTTTTGTTGATACATTCGGTAGAGGAGATAGTACATTGGGATTAGCCAACCTAGCTGGCTCTGCACTATTAGGGAATGTGGGTAATTTTATTGGCGATACTTTGAGATTAAGTGAATTTCGCCTATTCCCCACAATTATTACCAATGACGAAAGACGCACTTCCAGCCTAGGATTAGCCGCTGAAGCGGGGATTGATATTACTCGGAATTTATCGATTTCTGTCTTGAAAGAGTTGACAACAGATCAGCCTGCACAGTACAATTTACGTTATCGAATTAACGATAATATTCTCCTGCGGGGAGGGACAGATTTTTCTGGGGATAGTCGGGCGGTGATTGAGTATGAGCGGCGGTTTTAATTGATAACAGATCCTTTATTAGGTTTATTTCCTTTAGAGGATTTAGCTTTAGAACCAGATTTGAAAAACCAACGCCTCAAAAAGTTACCTATTGAGGGTAAAGATACCTATCATACGGTTATGTGAATGCGATCGCAATTTGCTTCTTACAGCGCAAAGTAACTAGATTCAAAAATAGCACCTCGCTTCTCCAAATCTTTTTGTTTCGCCTCAGAGAAGCCCACATTTTTTCTAAACTGAGTCCCCCTGACATTAGCGCCATTAAGATTAGTATTAAACAGATTAGCGCCACTAAGATTTGCATAACTGAGATCCGCATCCTCAAGATTAACATGACGCAGAAGTGCGCCACTCAAATCGCTACCTCTGAGATTCACGCAGCTTAAATTGGCATGACTGAGATCCGCATTGCTGAGGTTGGCATCGCTCGCACTACCATCAATTAAGTTGACACGGCGCATAATAGCACCATTCAGGTCAGCACCACAGATATTTCCACGATTCATATCAGCACGAGAAAGATTTGCTTGATTCAGATGAACATTAGCCATGTTGGAACGACTCAGATTAGCGCCACTGAGGTTAGCACCGCTAAAGTTAGCACAACTGAGGTTAGCATGGCTCAGATCGACATGCTGAAGATTTGCATGGCGCAGATTGGCATTTTTCAGATTACAAGCATTGAGGATAGCACGACTGAGATTAGCATAACTGAGATCCGATTCCTGGAGATTGCAATGGCGTAGTGTTGCATCAGATAGATTGGCACAATTAAGATTCGCTTTTTGAATTTCCGCACGGTTAAGATTAGCCTTATTTAAACTTGCACCATTCAAATTTGCACCATTCAAGTCAGTTGCAGTTAAATCAGCACCATTTAGCAACGCGCTGCTCAAATTAGCCTTACTGAGTTTAGCAAGGCTCAAATTAGCCTGACTGAGATCCGCACTGCTGAGATTAGCCTCCCGCAAATCCGCAGCACTCAAATCTGTACTGTGGATATCAGCACCACTAAGATTTGTGCCGCGCAAGTTGGCTCCTTTTAATTGAGAAAAAATGCGATAATTTCCTGGCGATGCCACATTTTGATTAGCTGAATCTCCTGCTTCAATTTGAACAAAATTGTATTGCACATTTTCTGTGTAAATAGCCAAGACAACATTAAAAATATCCAGAAAATTAATAAACCACTGACATTCCGTTTCTGGATAATCTTCATAATAGTGAATCAATTTCGCCATGGAAACATCCAGATGGGTACGGACGTAGTTGCACAACAAAATAATTTTCAACAGGGAAATAACAATAGTTAGGGGATTCCCTTGAGATGCTAGTAAAATAAATAGCGAAGACGGCTCTTTTCCATCTTCCGTAGTCAGAAATTCAATCGTCCGCCGACAGGTTCGCAATAACAAGTCAACGTTATTCGGCTCATCATGGTGATTTTTATAGAGATTGGCTAGCTTTTGAGCGAGTATTTTTTTAATCCGATCTACAGAATCACCATTGCTTCTCCCGTCAACCCCATTGCTCCCAGAATATACTAAATATTTCAGTAAACTTTGCTTAAATTGTTTGTAATTTAGATCTTGAGTTTGATCGAGGAATATGCGAGCATAGTTTGTATAACTAAATACGAAGTTTTTTGATATCAGTTGTTGGAGCAACCGCAGCATACCCTTTCCTAACCGAGTAGGATTCGCGATTTGCTCGTCTTTAACTGTCGGCGAATTACAGTGAACAGTGTACATCGCCAGTTGAAATTTGAACTTTTCTTTTAAACGTTTAGCTAAATGGCAAGCTAAGTCTCGTTGTTCAATCGGATTCTCGGAGTCGAGGTATTGAGGAACTAATAAATAAAAGGCATAACGATGACTCCAATTTCCTCTTTCATTCCCGACAAATGGCAAGGCAAAGAGTTTAAGTTCTTGATAGTCATCACTGTCTATAAAATCGGCTAACCAACTTCTCAGACGACGAAGACTAGAAGAGAGGGTATGGGTTTGCTCTTTTGCCTCACCTAGGATTTCAATTAATTGTTGAATATACTTATAGTTTCGACTAGCGGACCAGTTGTTAATTAAGATGTAGCAAGATCTTTTTAAGGTATTTCTAAATTCCCCATCATCTTTTTGAAAGAGAATCTCGTATAGAGCCTTATTAACTTCTAGACTGAGGCTACTCTCCCCAAAAATAAACAACTGCTTGAATTCCAGCAATACCGTTTCTGGAGTCGAACGATTTACCAGTTCGATCAGAAATTGATAAATCGTTTCCTGAGCTTGCTGAAGGTTTGGGTGCTTTTTTCGAGCCACCTCAGCAGTTGAATTTTGTCGATCGCGATCGGGTAAAATGTGAGCCTCCATAACAGACAAAAATTGATGACTAATAATTTTTATCCCACTGCAAGTTAAATTCTAGCAGTAATGATTGTTACAATAGCCTAAACTTTTTTTGATTTTCCCCCAGACAGAGATATGCTAATTTAATTATCC